>NZ_JAVREL010000015.1:0-191560 GCF_031845365.1 Streptomyces litchfieldiae | reverse complement strand
AGTCCACCGTTCCAGCACCGCCCGCTCGTCGCTGTCCAGCAGCAACGGCTCCAGCCTCGGACCCCGACGACGCACACCAGAAGCACTCATACAGGATCTAACGACGGATTACCGGCGCAGGACACTAGGCGGGGCGCGTGGGTGCCGGAAGACGGCACGGGAGGTTCCTCACGCCACGCACGGAAACGTGCGTTTCCCAGGGCGTTCCAGGTGTCGGGAACCAGCCCGTGCCGGGCGGAGTCCACCCGGCTCTCCTCGTCAGGGGCGTTCGCTGACCATGCGCGTCACCACGCGGCCGACCATGGCAACAGCGGTAAGCGTGTCGCTCACGTGCTGGGAAGCCGTGCCATCCAGGCGTCGAACAGGTCCAGGTCATAGCGGTCGCGCCGGCTGAGCGGACGGGCCCCGTCCGGCCAGTCCCAGATCACGCGCCCGGGGTCGACGGCACCCAACGCGCTGTACCACTCCCGAATGGGACCAGCAAGGCGGAGGTGTGTCTCGAAGTTGCGGCGTCGTCGGGTGATGTCGCCCGCCCGCCGCTCCCGCAGCACGGCCTCGGAGGGCACGACGCACGCGATCTGATCGGCGATGCCGAGCGTGCGCCGGGCGATGGCTGCCCGGGTCACGTGCAGCTGACGTTCGAACGACTCGGCCGACGGCACGACTCCGGCTCGCACCAGGGTCCAGGCGTAGTGCAGCTTCAATGGGTCTGTGTCACACACAGCAACCGCATGCCTCGCCTCACGGTCGAGGGCCTGAGCCCATCGCTCTTCGTTCCGCGCAACCCAGAAGCGGCTCTCCTCCTCAACGGTCGCAGCGCGGTCCGGCTTGACATGTCCCGGTATCTCGCTGACGACCTTCTCCGGCTGGAAGGCGCGGACATGCCGGCTTTTGCCAGCGGCGCTTGGTCCTTCGAGGACGATGATCATCCCAGGACTTTCTCACGGGGGCTTACGCGATCGAAAATTCGAACGAGAGGGTCTAACGGGCGTCGGTGGTGCGGAGGGTGAGGATGCGTACGGCTCGGTCGCCGGCGTGGGCGTCGCGGCCGTGCCAGCAGCGGTAGTTGTCCAGCAGCAGGATCTCGCCCTCGGCGAGGGTGAAGCGCGGCAGCCCGTCCTGCAGCGCGTGGACCGCCTTCTCGAAGCGGTCGAGCATGGCTCGCACATGCGCGGCGGCGGGGTCTCGGTGCAGCGGCACGGCCCCTTCGGCGCGCCGGACGATGCGCCGCCCGGTGCGGGTGTACTCCACGTGCCGTCCGACGCGGGGGGTGGCGGGCAGGCCGCGCAGCTCGGGGGCCCAGGCGCCGTAGAGGTCGATGTCGTAGCCGGTGAGGAATTCCCACAGTTCGGGGTCGTCGGTCCGGCAGGCGTCGACGAAGCGGTAGGCGTCGGCCAGGAAGGATGCGCCGCCTGAGTCGGGGGCGTGCAGGACTTGGATGAGCACGTGGTCCTCGTCCGGGTCGCGGTATCGCACCGGGACGCCGCCGACGTCGACGACCAGGTCGAAGCTGTCGGCGTGCAGGTGGACGGGCCCTGCGTCGGCGGCCTGCCGCAGCCGCGGCGGGAAGAGCTGCCGCAGCCGGCTGCCGAGCGCGCCGGCCGCGGCGGCGAACAGCGCGTCCGCGGTGCTCTCCCAGCCTGTGAGGATCACCGCGCCGTCGCGTGCGAGCAGCCGACGGGCGTCCCGCGTCCGCCCGGCGGCGGCACGGCCGGGCACAAGCCCGGGACCAGCTGGATCGGACATGTCGCCATCATGCGGCACTTGCACATTGTGTGCAACAAGCCCTGGGTGGGGTGGGCCACGCGCCCCGCCTAGGGCCTGTATCGAGTTCCCGCCCGGGCCCGCGACGCCAGTCACGGCACCTCGCCGCTCCCCCAGACTCCGTCTGGGAGGTGCCCCCAGCCGGATCGCGCGAATACGGCCGGGTATGAGCTGCGATCCGGTGCCTTGCGATGCACCGCGTCTGACGCCGCGGGCTGATCCGACCGGGAACTCGATACAGGCCCTAGCGTCGGGAGAAGTGGCGGGCCGTCGGTGTGAGCGCCGCCGCCGCCGGGGCGAGGAAGCAGGCGGCGGTGCAGACCGTGAGGACCGGGCCGGGACCGAAGGCGTCGATGGCGGGCGCGATGAGCGCCAGGCCGACGGGGGCCAGGCCGTAGGAGAGCATGAAGTCCAGGGAGGAGACGCGGGCCAGCAGGCGTGGCTCCACCTCTCGTTGGGTGGCGGTGAACCAGGGGACGTTGAACAGTGAGACCCCCACGCCTGCCGCGACGTAGGCGGCGACGACGAGGGCGGCGGGCACCGGGAGCCACAGGCTCAGCGGCGCGAAGCCGTAGCAGGACAGCGCCGCCAGCGCCGCCCAGCCCTGGGAGCGCGGGCGCCAGCGGGCGATGACGAGCGCGCCGAGCAACCCGCCGGCGGTGTACGCGGTGGTGGCGATGGCCAGTACCGCCTCGGTGCCGTACCGGTCGCGGCTGACCATGGGCAGCACGACTCCGGTCGCCGAGTAGCCGGTGGCTATCACGGCGGTGAGCGCGCCCAGTCCGGCGAGGAACCAGGGGTGGCGGCGCGCCTCGCGTATGCCCTCGGCGAACTCTTCGAAGAAGCCCGCGGCAGCGCCGTCCGACGCGTCCGGTGCCGGTTTCCCCCGGGGCGGGAGCAGCGCGGCGCACAGCCACACCAGGCCCATGCCCAGCAGCAGCGCGGTGACGTCCAACGCCGTGGCGAGCAACGCCGTGAGGCCCGGCCCGCCCAACGTGGTGATGCGTACCGCCAAGGTCATCGCGGCATTGGCCTGCTGGCGTCGCTCCGGGTCGACGACCTCGGCGGTCAGCGCCTGGAAGGCGGGCCGGCAAGCGCCCTGTCCGGCCCCGATGACCATCCCGGCGGCGGCCATGACCGCCATCGAACGCCCCACGCCCGCCGCGAGTACCGGCGAGGCGAGGGCGGCCGCCAGCCCGGCCCACAGCACCACGGCACGGCGGGAGTAGCGGTCGGCCAGTACGCCTCCTATGGGAACGGCCACAAGAAATCCGGCGGTGCGGGTGGCCAGCACCAGGCCGAGGGTGGTGGGCGTGATGGCGTCGTGCAGCACCGCCAGGCCGAGGATGAACGGCATTGCCCAGGTGGCCAGGCCGGAGGCGGTGGTGCCTGCCCACAGCCGCAGGAAGGATCCTTCACGCAGCACGGAACGACGTACCTCCGGAGCCACGTGGTCCACGGCAGGCGTGGATGGTCCGGTCACGGGGCGCCTCCTCCATCGGTCGGAAACCGTCAGCACGTGTGGCCACTCAGATGAAATGAAAATTCTTTTCAGTACCCTACTGGGGCGCTTACCGGGGAAGCACACCAGGCAGTCATCCCTTCCGGAGGTCTCCATGCCCTACCCCGCACGCCGTCGCGCCCGCCTCAGCGCCGTCGCCGTCACCACGCTCGTCCTCGTGCCGCTGGCCGCGGGCTGCTCCGATCCGGGAGAGCCGGACGACCCGGCCGCGGCAGACGCCGACGCGGTGCGGGTGGAGAGCTGTGGCCGCACGCTGGCGTTCGACGGCCCGCCGGAACGGGCCGTCACGCTCGACCAGTCCTCCACCGAGACGCTGCTCGAACTCGGCCTCGCCGACCGGATGGTGGGGACCTCGAACCTCAAGACCGAGGTCGCGCCGGAGTACCAGGACGCCTACGACCAGGTCCCGGTGCTCAGCCCGGAGATCCCCACCGGGGAGCAGGTGCGCGAGGCGACGCCGGATGTGGTCGTCGCTTCCTTCACCGACAACTTCAGCCGCGACCGCGTCGGCACGCGCGCGGAGCTGGCCGAGCTGGGGGTGCCCAGTTACGTCAGCGCCGTGGACTGCCCGGAGCACGGCGACCCCGAGGTGACGGCGTTCGACCGCCTGTTCACCGACTACGAGAACTACGGCCGGATCTTCGGCGTCGAGGACCGCGCCGGGGTGCTTGTCGACGAGCAGCGGCAGGTGATCGACGAAGCGGCTGCCGCCGCCGAGGCGATGGAGGGGCGGCCCACGGTGGTGTGGCTGTACTCCGTCTACAACGGTCTGCCCTATGTCGCCGGGGGCACCGGGCTGCCCAGCGAGATGAGCGAGCTGATCGGAGCGGAGAACGCCTTCGACGACGTGAACGAGGACTGGCCGGAGGTGTCCTGGGAGGAGATCGCCGACCGCGACCCGGATGTGATCGTCATCGGCGACCTGTCCGAACGCGGGGCGCCCGGCGACAGCGCCGAGGAGAAGCTCCAGATGCTGCGGGACGACCCGGTGACCTCGCAGCTGACGGCTGTTTGGGAGGAGCACATCATCGAGGTCCCCGGCATCGAGATGGACCCGTCGGTGCGCAGCGTGAACACCCTGGGTCTGGTAGTGGACGGCATGCGGGACCTGGGCTATGTCGGCTAGAGCCAGGGGCGGCCCCGCGAACGCACTCGCCGATGCCCTGGACCCGGCGGTCCCGGTGCCGGTCGCCGCACCTGGGCCGCGGCGCCGCGTGCCCCATGTCGCGCGCCTGGCAGCGCGGCCCTGGCTGACGTTCCCGGTCGGGATCGCCGTGCTGCTGGGCTCGATGGCGGTGGCGGTGCGCCTGGGCACCAGCGACGTCTCCTACGGCGAGATCGGCCGCGCGGTGGGCGGGCGGATGTGGCTGCCGGTGGAGCCGCTGCCGCCGCTTACGGATTCGCTGATCTGGGAGCTGCGGGTGCCGCGTGTGCTGCTGGCTGCCCTGGTCGGGGCCTCGCTGGCGGTCTGCGGGGCAGTGTTGCAGTCCGTCACCCGCAACGCGCTGGCCGACCCCTACCTGCTCGGCGTCGCCTCCGGGGCCTCGACGGGGGCGGTCACCGTTCTGGTGCTCGGCGTGGGCGCGGACTCCCTCGGCGTGACGGGCGGGGCGTTCGCCGGCGCGCTGGCCTCCTTCGGCCTGCTGCTGCTGTTGCTGCGGCGCACCGCCCTGGACTCCAGCCGGGTGGTCCTGACCGGGGTGGTCGTCTGGCACCTCTTCGTCGCCCTCACCTCGCTCATCCTCATGGGCTCCGGGGACGCCGACGACACGCGGGCGATGATGCGCTGGCTGCTTGGCTCGATGGCCACGGCCCGGTGGGACGCGGTGGTGGTCTGCGCGGTGGTGGGCGCGGCGGGCCTGGTGGTGTGCTGGCTGTGCGCGACGGCGCTGGACGGCTTCGCCTTCGGCACGGACACCGCCGCCTCGCTGGGGGTCAACGTGCGCGTCACGCGCATGGTGCTGCTGGTCACGACCGCGCTGCTGACCGCCGCGGCCGTGGCGTATGTGGGGGCGATCGGCTTCGTCGGGCTGATCGTGCCGCACGGCGTGCGCTTCGTCGTGGGGCCCCTGCACCGGGTGCTGCTGCCGGCTTCGGCGCTGGCCGGGGCGGTCTTCCTGGTGTGGACCGACGCCCTGTCACGCGTCGCCTTCGACCCGCGCGAGGTGCCGGTCGGCGTCTTCACCGCGCTCGTCGGCGTCCCGCTGTTCCTGGCGATTCTGCGGCGGCGGGGGGAGATATGACGGACAAGGCCGTGCGGATCGAGCTGGCGGGCGTGAGCTGGGAAGCGGGCGGGCGGCCGATCCTGCACACGGTGACGGCCCGTGTCGAGCCCGGTGAGACGGTCGGGCTGATCGGCCCCAACGGCTCGGGCAAGTCCACGCTGCTGCGCTGTGCCGCCGGGCTGCGGGCGCCCACGGCCGGGGCGGTGCGCTACGACGGGCAGCACATCGGCGGCTGGAGCGCCCGGCGCATCGCGCGGCGGGTGGCGTTCGTCGAGCAGACGCCGGAGGCGGAGAGCGACCTGCGGGTGGACCAGGTCGTCGCGCTGGGGCGGACTCCGTTCCGCGACCGGTGGCGCGGCCTGACCGCCACAGACGACGCGATCATCGACGCCGCACTGGAACGGCTGGACCTGGGCGAGCTGCGCACCCGGCCGTGGCGGACCCTCTCGGGCGGCGAGCGGCAACGCGCCCACCTCGCCCGCGCCCTCGCCCAGCGCCCCTGGGGCCTGCTGCTGGACGAGCCGACCAACCACCTCGACATCCGCCACCAGCTGGAGCTGATGGAGCTGCTGGCCGCCACCGGCCAGACGGTGCTGGTCGCGCTGCACGACCTCACGCTGGCCGCCCGCTACTGCGACCGGCTCCTGCTGCTCCACGGCGGCGCCCTGGTCGCCGCCGGCACGCCGGAGGAGGTCCTGACGCCCGACCGGCTGCGGGAGGTCTTCCGCGTGGCGGCCGAGGTCGGCCGCGACGGGCTGGGCAACCCGGCCGTCGCCTACCGAGGCGTCAGCTCACGTGACGCAAGCGACACATGTGAGGACACAAAGCCATAGTCAAAATGACAATCATTTGTAATACTTATGCGGCCGTCGGCATGTGACGCCGAGGCTCCGCCGTGGGCGCCCCGGCGAGCAGTGCTCAACCGAGGAATCGCCGAGTCGTCGTCAGCGGCTCGGTGACCGACCGAAAGGACTCGAACGTGCACCGACCGCCCACCACCGGAGCCCGCCCCGGCCCGCCGGTGCTGCCCGGCACCGCGACCGGCTGGACGCTGCACGAGCTGCTGCCCCGAACGCTGTCTGCCGAGGAGATCCGGGCCATCAACAAGCCGAGCCGAGCCATCCACGAGCACCGTACCTACAGATGGAACGGCTGGGACTTCGAGCTGCCGCCGGGGGTGTTCCACCCGGGAGAGACCAGCCGCTTAGTCCACGCCCGCCTGCTGGACGGAACGCTGCCGGTGGCCGGGCTGCGCTACGCGGCGATGGGCGCGGGCCTGGGCGTGGAGGCCGTGGTGGTCGGCTTACGCGGCGCGCGGACGGTGTACGCGTTGGACGTGCACCCGGAGAGCGTGCGCACCACGGCGCGCCACTACGAGCGGATCGTCGGCGCGGACGGGCCGCCGCTGGTCCCGCTGGTGGCCGACGTGTGGGAGGGCTTCCCGGACGGCGAGCAGGTGGACGTCGTGACGTTCAACCCGCCGGCCATCGAACTGCCGCTCTCCGACGACCCGGAGATCGTGCGCAACCTCTGCCTCGGCCGGGACATCGCCGCACGCTTCTTCGACCAGATGGTGGCCAGGGACCTGCTCGCCCCGGGCGGGGTGGTGTACCTGATCCTGTCCAACACAGCCCCGCTGCGCGACATCGTGGCGATGGCCCTCGAGTCCGGCTTCGGCGCCGAGGTGCTCCACGTCGAAGACTGGCCAGGCGACGACGTGCAGACCTATCTCTTCGCGCTGCGGCGCGAGAAGCCGGCGCAGGAGGGCTGAGGCGCGTGCACGAGCACTACGCGGACGCGATCGCCGACCCCGACCCCATACGCCTGGCCCCCGACCTGGTGTGTCTACGATTCGAGGTGATGAAGGTGCGCTCGGCGCTCGGCGCCGTACGCCACCTGCTGGCCAGCGGCGTGGTGCGCCCCGGCGACACCCTCGTGGACAGCTCCAGCGGGATCTACGCCCTGGCCCTGGCGCTGGCCTGCCACCGCTACGGGATGCGCTGCCACATCGTCGGGTCCACCACGGTGGACGAGACGCTGCGCGTCCAGCTGGAGATCCTCGGCGTGACGCTGGAACGCATGCCGCCCTCGGACGACCTGATGCTCGACCAGAACCGGCGCGTCGAGCGCGTCGGACAGCTCCTGCTGGAGAACCCGGGCTACCACTGGATGCGCCAGTACCACGACGCCATCCACTACGTCGGCTACCGCGAGGTGGCCGAGGAGATCGGCCGGGAACTGCCGACCGGGCCGCTCACCCTCGTCGGCGGGGTGGGCACCGGCTCGTCCACCGGCGCGCTCGCCGAGTACCTGCGGGCCGCGGGCCGGGACGTGTTACTGGTCGGCATCCAGCCGTTCGGCAGCGTCACCTTTGGCGCGGAGCACACCGCCGACCCCGACATGATCATCGCCGGGATCGGCAGCTCCATCGAGTTCCGCAACGTGCGCCACGAGCTGTACGACCGGATCCACTGGGTGTCCTTCTCCTACGCCCGCGCCGGGGCGGTCGCCCTGCTGCGGGACAGCGGGATCTTCGCCGGGCTGTCCGCGGGCGCCGCCTACCTGGCCGCCGGGTGGGAACGGCGCCAGAACCCGGGACGCACCATGGTGTTCCTCGCCCCGGACACCGGGCACCGCTACGTGACGGCCGCGTTCGCGGAGTACCCCGAGGTCCCCGACCTCACCGCGCTCGCGCCGCGCGAGGTGGTCGGCACCGACGACATCGCGCTGCCCTGGTCGGTCACCGACTGGACCATCCGCCTGCCCGCATCCCGTGGCCCGGAACTGCCCGCCGCCGTGCCGGGACGGGCGTCGTGACTGCCGCCAGCGGCGTGGCGAGCGTCGCCGGGTTGGCCGCCGAGGTGCTCACCGGCCGCCGCGGCCCCAACCCGGCGGGCGTGGTCGCAACGAGCGTGTTCTGGGTCCATCACGGCACCCGGCTGGCAGGCGGGAACGTCACCTACCGTAACCAGTACCTGCTGGTGCGCGTCGGCGCCGCCTTCGGCGCGTGCGCCTTCGAGGCCGGTGAGGTCGACACGGGGATCTGCGTCGAGGCGTCCGGGCAGCCGGTGGCCGAGTTGCTGAGCGCCAGCACCGCTGCCCTGCGGGTCGCCGCGCTGGACGCGTACCTCGGCGCGATCGCCCCGCACCACGCCGACCCCCGCGCCGACCGGGTCGAGTTGCCCGCCGGCGTCCCGGAGGAGCGGGCGGCAGCCCGCGACGCCGCCGTGGCCGGTCTGCTCAACGTGCCGGCCGGCTCCAAAGTCGGGCTGATTGGCGTGGTGAACCCGCTTGTCGCCGCAATCCGGGAGCGTGGCGCCGAGCCGCTGCTGTGCGACCTGAACCTGCGCACCACCCGCTGGGGCGACCCGGTCTCCCCGGACATGACCGGGGTGCTCCAGGCCGCCGACGCAGTCGTGGCGACCGGGATGACCGTGGGCAACGGCACGTTCGACACCATCCTCGCCCGCTGCCGGGAACGGCGGGTGCCACTGGTGGTGTACGCCCAGACCGGCTCGGCCGTCGCCCGCGAGTTCCTCGGCGCGGGGGTCACCGCGCTGTCCGCGGAGCCCTTCCCGTTCTCCCAGTTCAGCGCCGACGCCACCGCGCTGCACCTCTACCGCGAGACCTGACCACACGTTGAAAGGACAGCCATCCCCATGCTGCGCTCCACCGTGCGCCCGCGCCATCGGCTCGCATCACCCCGTTCCTGCCTCGCCGCGGCAATCGCCACCGGGCTCCTGACCCTCACGGCGTGCGGTGATGACGGCGATGCGGACTCCGGCGACGCGGCCGCCGAGGGCTTCCCGGTCACGGTGGAGAACTGCGGTCGTGAGGTGACCATCGACCAGCCGCCGGAGCGGCTGTACGTGATCGGCGGCGAGGCCGGCACCCTCGTGCACGCCGCTGGCGGCACCGACCGCATCAGCACCTTCGCGCCGCTGACCGGCGAGCCGCTCGGCGACGCGGCCGGACCGCTGGGCGAGCGGGAGCAGGCACCCATCCAGACCGCCACCGACATCACCCAGGAGGCGATCATCGGCGGCAGCCCGGACCTCGTGGTGGCCTTCGGCCTGGGCGACTTGGGCCCCGAGGACCTGGAAGCCGCCGGCATCCCCACTCTCATCATCAGCGGCTACTGCGGCGGATTCGGCGCCGGCCAGTCCGAGGTCCAGGACCCGATCGAGGAGATCTACGCCGACATCACCACCCTGGGCCGGGTCATGGACACCGAGGCGCAGGCCGAGCGGGCTGTCGCCGACCTCCGGGACCGCGTCGACGCGGCCCGCGAGCGGGCCGACCAGTCCCCGCCACCGGAGGCCACGACCGCCGCGCTGTTCGTGCCCGGCCCGGACGGCACGCTCGGCTCCTACGGCGAGCGCAGCATGATCCACCAGCAGATGGAGTACCTCGGCCTGTCCAACGTCTTCGCCGGCACCGACGAGCGGTTCTTCGAGCCCAGCACCGAGGCCCTGATCGAGGCCGCCCCCGAGCGGCTGATCGCCCTGTACGAGCCCGGCGACACCAGCGAGCAGGAGGTGCGGGAGGCGCTCACCTCCCGCGAGGAACTTGCCGAGATCCCGGCGGTCGCCGAGGAGGAGATCCTGGTGCTCGACTTCTTCCACTCCGGACACGGCACGCTCGCCGTGGACGGCCTGGAGGCGCTGGCCGACCAGCTCGGCCGGTGACCAAGGAGGCGCCGGCGATGGGTGACAACGCCATGATCCCCGGCGGGAACGCCGAGACCACCGGAACCACCGAGATCGACCGCGCGGCGGCGTACTGGAGCACGCAGGCAGCTCGGTACGAGCGCTGGGGTGACCTGGCCCACGGGCACCCGCGCTACCGGGCAGCGTGGCGGGACGCGCTCGGCGCGCTCGCCGGGCATCCGGCCCGCGATGGCACGGCCCCGTTGCGGGTGGCCGACGTCGGCTGCGGCACCGGCGAACTCACGCTGCTGCTGGCGCGGATGGGCCACCACGTCTCCGGCTACGACATCGCGCCCGGCATGCTGGAGCGCGCCCGGGCCGCCATCGCCTCGGCCGGCCCTCCCCCGCAAGCGGGGGGACCCCCAGCCGGCACCGCCGAGGTGACCGTGGCCGAGTCCCGGGACCTGCCGCTCGCCGCCGGCACGGCCGACCTGGTGACCAGCCGCATGGCGTTCTGGGCAGTGCCCGATCCGGTGGCCGCCCTGCGGGAGTGGCGGCGCGTGCTCGCCCCCGGCGGCCGGATCGTGGTGATCGACGCCCTGCACTTCGCGCCGCCCGCCACCGCGGCCGGCCGGGCCCGGCACCGGGCCGAACGCGCCTTCTGGGGCGTGCTGGGCCGGATCGACCGGCGCCGGCGCCGGGGATCCCGCACGGGCCCGCCCGCCCCGGCGCGCCCGCCCACCCCGGGCGCCGCCTGGCGATCGGTGGACGAACCCGCCGGTCTCTTCGCCGCCGCCGGCCTGGCCGGGGTGCGCGTCGGCTGGCTGGACGAGGTGGCCGCGGCCCACCGCCGCACCGCGCCACTCCGCTGGCGGCTCGCCGGCCTGCTGCCCCGCTTCTACACCCTCACCTGGCAGGCCACGGAGGGGGGCGGCGATGGCGTTGACCGCTGACCGCGGGGACGTCCTCGACGGCGGCTCGCCGCACGTGGACGACCTCGACCACGCCGGGCGCAGTCGGCGAACCGTGCTGTGGATCGGCGGCCTGACCCTGCTGCTGGGCGTCACCATCCCGGTCGCGATCGGCCTGGGCCCGGTGCCCATCCCTCCCGACACCGTCGCCGGGATCATCGCCCACCACGTCGTGGGCGCGCCGGAGGTGACCTGGGAGCCGTCGGAGGACAGCATCGTCTGGCTGGTGCGTACGCCCCGCGTGCTGCTGGCGGCCATCGTCGGGGCGGCGCTGGCCATCTCCGGGGTGGCGCTCCAGGCCCTGGTGCGCAACGTACTGGCCGAGCCCTACCTGCTCGGCGTCAGCGCCGGCGCCTCCACCGGCGCCGCGTTCACCATCCTGTTCGGGGTGGGCACCGCCATCGGCGCCAGCTCGCTCACCACCAGCGCGTTCCTCGGCGCGCTCGCCGCGACCGCCGCGGTGTTCGCGCTAGCACGGAGCAACGGACGCATCACGGCCGTACGGCTGCTGCTCGCCGGGGTCACCGTCGGCTACGTGCTCAACGCCGTCACCAGCTTCCTGATCTTCTCCTCGGACACCCCGGAGGGCGCCCGCGCGGTGCTGTTCTGGCTGCTCGGCTCGCTCAGCAGGGCCCCGTGGTCCTCGGTGGGAGCGGCGGCGGCGCTGACCGCGGTCGCCTTCGTGGTGCTGCTGCTGTGGTCCCGGAAGCTGGACGCGCTCGTCCTCGGCGACGACACCGCGCACGCCCTGGGCAGCCCGCCGAACCGGCTGCGCGCCCAGGTGCTGCTGGTGGTCGCGCTCTGCGTGGGCGCCGCCGTCGCGGTCTCCGGCGGCATCGGCTTCGTCGGCCTGATCGTCCCGCACGTCGCCCGGCTGTGCGTCGGCGGCGTCCACCGCAGGCTGCTGCCGGTCTCCGCGCTGCTCGGAGCGTCCTTCCTGGTCTGGGCCGACGTGGTGGCCCGGATGGCCTTCGAGCCCCGCGAACTGCCCATCGGCATCGTCACCGCCGTGGTCGGCGCGCCGTTCCTGCTGATCCTGGTCCGCCGCTTCCGGTCGGCGGCCTGACGCTGTCCCGATCCCACTACCCCCGCAAGGAGGCCCAGGGGCCCATGGCCGACACCGACACCCCGCTGATCGTCCTGCTCGGCAACGACGATGACGACGACGACCACCGTGTCCTGTTCGACGGGATCCGCCGGAGCGGCGGCCAGCCGCGCCGGGTCCACCCGGACGAGCTGGTGACCGAGGCGACCGCCGAGGGCACCCGGTTCCTGGTCGGCGGCCGCGACCTGGCGCCCGACCTGATGTTCGGCTGGGTCTACGAGGACTACCTGATCCTCGGCATGAACCAGCTGGAGACCGCCCGCCTGGCCGGGATACCCGTGGTCAACTCGGCGATGACCTTACTGCGCGGGCAGTCGAAATACCTGAACTCGGCCCTGCTGCACCGCGCCAAGGTGCCGCACCTGCCGGTGCTGTGGGGCCGCGACGAGAACACCCTGGCCGTCTGGACGGCCGAGCGCGGCTACCCGATGGTGACCAAGCCGCTGATGAGCTCCCGCGGCCGCGGCATGCACCGGCTGACCGACGAGGCGTCCGTACGCGACCACGTCCGTACCCTCGGCCCCGGCCCCGAGCAGTACTACGTCCAGCCCTACGTCCCGGCCCGGCACCGCGACACCCGCGTGCTGTGCGTGAACCACCGGGCGGTGGCGGCGGTCGAGCGGGTCGCGCCGCAGGGCACCTGGATCTCCAACGCCCCCGGCAACACCCGGCACCGCGCCGATCTCACCCTCGAGCTGCGCGCGATCGCCGAGCAGGCCGCCGAGGCGATGGACGCGCTGTTCGCCGGCGTGGACATCGCGCAGGACGAGCACACCGGCGAGCTGTGCGTCTACGAGGTCAACACCTGCCCCACCTGCACCGCCACCTTCCGCGAGCTGGGCGCGGAACCGGTGCCCCTGGCCGAGCTGGCCTCCTTCCTGGTGGCCGCCGCCCGCGACTTCGACGGCGCGCGCCGCGACTGGCGCCCGTCGGCCACCTTCTGAGCGGCCCTGAGCGACCGTCATGCTCGCGATCCTGCGCAACGCCCGCTTCCGGCTGGCCTGGCTGAGCTACACCGCCTCGTCGGCCGCGACCTCGCTCACGCCGGTGGCGCTCACCCTGTTCCTGCTCGACACCCAGGGCGGAGTCGCGGCGCTGGGGTGGGTGCTGGGCTCCCGCACCGTCGGCTTCGTGCTGGGCGCGGTGCTCGGCGGCGTGTTCATCGACGGCTACCCGCGCCGCACGGTGCTGGCGACGGCAAGCGCCGTGCGGGGCACGGCGATCCTGGCCTCGGTCGCCGCGTTCGAGGTGTCGGTGCCGGCGATCTGCGCCGCCATCCTGGTGGCCGGGATCGGGGAGGGCATCTTTCGCGGCGCCTACCAGGCGCTGATCGGCGAGGTGGTGGGCGAGGCGGACCGGCAGCGGGCCAACGCGCTGTCCACGCTGAGCAACCGGCTGCTGCTGGTCGGCGGCCCCACCGCCGCGACCCTGCTGTACGTGGCGATCGGCGGCTCGGCCACCCTGCTGGGCACCGGCCTGCTCTGGCTGGGCTCGGCCGCGCTGGCGCTCCGCCTGCCGCGCGGCGAGCGCCCGCCGTCCAACGACGCCCGGCGCCGCCCGTTCGCCGACTACGGCGAGGTGATCCGCGAGGCGGCCCGGCACCGCTGGTTCGTCGCTGGCCTCGGTTCGCTGGTGGTTTGGCTGGCCCTCGGCTTCGCCGTTCAGCAACTGACCCTGCCCCTGGTCAGCCGCGACGACCTGGGCGGCAACACCTTCATGGGCATCGCGCTGGGCTGCTACTCGGCCGGGGCCGTGGCCGCCGCGCTGCTGATGGCCCGCTGGACCCCGCGCCGGCCCGGCCTGGTCGCTTTCGTCGGGCTGAGCCTCTATGGTCTGGTGCCGTTGGCACTCACCGTGCCGTCGGTGTCACCGGGGCTGGGCGCCGCGCTGGTGCTGCTGGCGTACTTCCTGGGAGGGGTCGGCATCGAGGCGTTCAACATTCCGTGGTTCAGCGCCATCCAGCGGGAGGTGCCACCGGAGCGGATGGGGCGGATCTTCTCCTTCGACTTCATGGTCTCCCACGGCGTGGCACCGCTGGGCCTGATCCTGCTGCCCCACGCCCTCACCGAGGCCGGGCGCACCCCCGTGCTGCTGGCGTGCGGCGTGCTGACCGTGGCCGCCTCCCTGGCCGCGCTGGCCGTGCCGGGAGCGCACCGGCTTTCCGACCCCCGTTCGCCGCAACGCACGACGGAGGTGAACAGCCAGTGACCGTGACCGATTCTCCGGACCCGGCCGCGGTGGCCTCCGTCGCCCGCACCTGGGAGGGGCGGGCCGAGCGCTACGACCAGTACTACCGGGCCTACGCCGAAGCGGGGCGGGACGCGTGGCGATCGCTGTACCGCGAGGCGATCGACGCGCTCCTCGGACCGGCCGAGCCGCCCCTGCGGGTGCTGGACGTGGGCACCGGCACCGGGTTCGCCGCCGTGCTGCTCGCCGAACTGGGCCACGAGGTCACCGGCGTGGACGCCTCGGAACGCATGCTGACGGCAGCCCGCGCCGAGGCCACACGGCGCGGCGTCACCATCCGCTGGCGCCACGGCGACGGACACACCCCGCCGGAGGGCCCATACGACCTGGTGACCTGCCGGTACGTGCTGTGGACCCTGCCGGCGCCCGGCGCCGCGCTGGCGGCGTGGGGCCGGGCGCTGCGCCCCGGCGGCGCGGTGCTGGTCGCCGACGGCCTGTGGCACACCGCCCGTCAGTTGCTCCGCTTCCCCCGGCTGCTCCCCGGAGCCGCGCGCGACTACCTGGGCATGGGGCGGACCCTGCCGTACTGGCGCGGCATCACCGCCCTCCAGGCCGCCGGGCTGCTGCGGTCGGCCGGGTTCGGCCCGCCACGGCACTTCGAGCACCTGATGCCCCCTCAGCGGCACCGGGACAGCCGGGACTTCTTCGTCATCGGTGCGAAACGGGAGGAATGAGACGTGATCAGCGCGGCGGATGTGACCTTCGCGTACGACGGAACGCCGGTGCTCGCCGGCGTGGGCCTCGAAGCCCGCTCCGGCATCGTCGGACTCATCGGCCCCAACGGCAGCGGCAAAACCACGCTGCTGCGCATCCTGTACGCGGCGCTCGCCCCGCGCGGCGGCACCGTGCTGGTCGACGACCGGCCGGTCACCTCCGTTCCCCACCGCGAGCTGCCCCGCCGGATCGCCGTGGTCGCCCAGGAGGCCCCGCCCGAACTACCGGTCACCGTGGCCGACATGGTGCTGCTCGGACGCGCACCCCACCGCTCCTCGCTTCAGGCGTACACCGCCGAGGACCACCGCATCGCCGCCGCCGCACTGCGCCGGGTGGGCATGCGCGACCTCGCTGACCGCAACGTCGCCACCCTCTCCGGCGGCGAGAAGCAGCGCACCCTCATCGCCCGCGCACTCGCCCAGCAGGCCCATCACCTCCTGCTCGACGAGCCCACCAACCACCTCGACATCCACTACCAGCACGAGATCCTGCACCTGGTGCGCAGCCTGGACGTCACCACCGTCGTCGTGCTCCACGACCTCAACCTGGCCGGCCGCTACTGCGACCACCTGGTGCTCCTCGACCAGGGCACCGTGGCCTGCGCCGGGCCCACGGCCGATGTCCTCACCCCAGAGGTGCTCGAACCCGTCTACCGGGTGTCCGTGCGCACCCTGCACGACGAGGACTGCGTGCAACTCGTCTTCCGCCCCCAGGCCCCGGCCACCGCCACGCTCCTGGAAGACGGTCAGCGATGACACACCTGGCGCGCGTCGCAGGGGCAGGTCGGCGGTGCTGCGGGCGGGGTGGTGAGGGCCGGGCGGCCTGCGTCCAGCCCCGGCGGTGGTAGAAGCGCACAGCCTTGGGGGACCGGCGAACGCGTCGATCTCACGGGCCCCGCACAGCCAGTCCAGGGTGCGCTCAGGGCCGAGCCCGGCGGCGGCCTGCGGGTGGCAGCGCTCGTCGGGCAGCGGCGTGAACGAGGTCCAGGCGGTGATGAACCGAGCATCTCGCCGTCCCGGGCGGCGCGTGCGACAGCCGCCGTGAACCCGCGATACCGGGCGTGGACCACAAGCTCCTCCAGGTAGGCGTCGGCGCGGGCCTCGTCCTCATGCCACGGCGGGGCACAGAACGCCTCGGCACAGGCGGTCCGTATCTCCCGCGTGAGCCGGCAGGTGGTCCCCGGTGACGACTCTCACGACGGCATCCATCAGGCCGCCCCTCTCCCTATTGCACATGGTCAGCAATAAGGATGGAGCGCAACGGAGGGCCGGCGCCCCTCCGTTGCGCCGGCCCGTGACATCAGGGTCTGGTCAGTGTTGCTGGGCGACCACGCCGCTGAGCTCGTTGGGGGTCTCCGGCAGGGTGATCGTGTTCACCACCTCACCCGAGGTCAGGTCCACCGCGTGGAGCTCCTTGGTGGCCGGGTCGGTGACGTAGGCGGTGTGGTCGCGCACGAAGATCGCCGGGCGGGGCTGCTGCCACTCCAGGGGCTCGGTCCACGGCTCGTCGATGACCGGGATGGTGTCCACCACCTCGGCGCTCTCGGTGTCGATGACGTGGATCTGGCCGTCGTAGCCGAGGACGAGGGCCTGTATCGAGTTCCCGGTCGGATCAGCCCGCGGCGTCAGACGCGGTGCATCGCAAGGCACCGGATCGCAGCTCATACCCGGCCGTATTCGCGCGATTCGGCTGGGGGCACCTCCCAGACGGAGTCTGGGGGAGCGGCGAGGTGCCGTGACTGGCGTCGCGGGCCCGGGCGGGAACTCGATACAGGCCCTGGGGCCTCGCCTTCGGGGCCGCGCGCCAGGGAGCGGAAGGTGTAGCTCGTATCGAGGTCGACGCGGGTCAGGGTGGCGTCGCGGGTGTTGATGAGGGTGACCTGCTCGGGGCGTTCGAGTTCGGCGTGGGGGTCCTGCTTGTAGTCGCCGAGCACGACGGGGGAGGCATCGGTGCCCGCCTGGTTGCCGATGCGGCCGTAGTCGGTGGGGCTGTCGACCTTGGTGATGCCGCGCCGTCGCGGTAGATCAGGACGCCGTCCTCGCAGCCGATGACGACGGCCTCGTCCTGCGCGGTGGCCTCGCCGTGGACGCCGGGGCAGTCTTCGTTGCGGGCGATCTCCTCGCGGTTCTCGTCGAGCACGAGGATGCCGGTGCGCTCCTCCTCGGTGCCGAGGGTGACGAGTTCGCCGCTCGCCAGCTCGATCGCCACGCCGTGGTGGGGGTCGGCCGCGGTGTAGTTCCCGGTCTCGGGCATGCCGTCGCCCAGGTCGTGCGGGTCGAAGCTGGTGACCTCGCCGGTTCCGTCCGTGAAGAGCACGTTGCGGACGACGTGGCCCGGCTCGGCGCCCTCGAACGCCACGTCCGTCAGCTCGCCACCGGCCGCGTCCAGGACACGGAACCCGGAGGAGGTGGAGACCAGGACGCGGCGGTCGTCGCCGGCCGGGTTGACGCGGTTGAAGCCCTCGAGCGGGATGTCCTCCGCGATCTCGTGTGTCTGGCCGTCGATGACGTACAGGCCGCCGTCGTAGGTGACGACGATCGGGTCAGCCACCGACGCCGCGCCGTCCGTCTGTGCCGGCTCCGACGCCGACCACGCCCGGCTATTTGCCTGGTTCCGGGTCACGCGCTGGTCAGGGCAGTCAGGTTGACGTTGTCCGTTCATTCGAGTCGATGACGACTCCCGGTGGCCATGATCCGTGGATCCTGTGTCGGGGCACAGCCACCGTGAACGATTCATTCATTCACCTGGCGAGAAGAGGTGGATGCAGGGCAGGTCACGCGTCATCTTGCCTTTCAGCAGCGCTGGCCGGAGCTCTTCGGCCGCCCGCCGCACTGGAACGCGGTGGCCGCCCTGACCGAGGCGGAGGCGCGGTCGGCCACTGTCGTCGACACCGAACAGGCCCGGCGATGGATCGAACGGGGAGCGACCGCTGGTGATCGACCTGCCCGGCCCGCACGCGTACGCCGCCCTGCACATCGAGGGATCGGTCAACATCGTGGACGAGTTCTTTGACGAACTCGTCCGGGGCGGCCTGCCGTTCAGCAAGCGGCAGCCCGTGCTGCTGGCCTGCCCGGTCGGCGAGAAGTCCGCCCGGTACGCCGCGCTGCTGACCCGGATGGGCCACTCGGATGTGCGCAGCCTCGCCGGCGGCATTATCGCCTGGCGCGACGCGGGCGCGCCGCTCGTACGGGACTGACCCGGTGTCCGCCCTCGCCGCGGAGGCGGCGGACCTGCGGCCGTGGCACAGCGCGCTGCGCACTGAGTTCCCCATCATCACGAACCACCCCGAACTGGCCTTTCCGGACAGCGCCGCCACCTCGCAGAAGCCGCAGGCCGTGCTGGACGCCGCCCACACGTACCTCACCACAAGCAACGCCAACGCCGGGCGGGGCGCCTACCCGTGGGCCAACAGGACGACGGATCTGGTGGAACGGACCAGGACCCGGGTGAAGGAATTCCTCGGCGACCCCACCCCGGAGCGCTCCGGCGTCCACTTCGTCGGGGGAACCACCGAGGGCCTGCGGGTCGTGGCCCTCGACTGGCTCGCCTCCTGGCTCACCGACGGCGACGAGATCATCGTCCCCTACGCCGACCACCAGGCGAACCTCTCCCCCTGGCTGGAGGCCCGGCGGCTGCTCGCCCGTCAGGGCATCGGGGTCCGCGTCCGCCCGTTGCCCTACCAGGCCGCCTCCGGCGACTACGACCCGGCGGCGCTGGCCGCCATGACCGGCCCGCGGACCCGCTTCGTCGCCGCCACGCACGTGCACCACGTCTATGGCGGGGACATGAACGTCCACCGGCTGCGCGAGGCGGTGGGACCCGAGGTGCCGATCTGCCTGGACGCCGCCCAGAGCATCGGCCACCTGCCGGTGTCGGTGGCCGACCTCGACGTCGACTTCGTCGTCTTCTCCGGCCACAAGGCGATGGCTCTGCCGGGCACCGGCGCCGTGTGGGCCGGTGGGGCGCGCGGCCCGGCGTTCCGCCCCGGCGGCTGGAGTGGAACGCCGAACACCGTGGGCATCGCGGGCCTTCACGCCGCCCTTGACTGGCTGGACGCCGCGGGCACGGACCGGATCGAGCGGTGGACGCTCGCCCTGACGGCACGGCTGACCGACGGCCTGCGCCGGCTGTCGCCGTACGGGATCCTGGGCTGCCAGCTCAGCCTGCCCGCCAGCTCCGGCGTGCAGCGCCGCCTCGGCATCGTCACCTTCCGGCACCGCGACAGCCCCTCCGATGACCTCGGCTTCATCCTCTACAGCCACGGCTTCATGGTGCGCGCCGACAGCCTCTGCCAGGTCGGCGCGGAGGAGAGCGACGACAAGAGGGGCTCCGTGCGCGTCAGCCTGCACGTCTACAACACCCCCGAGGAGATCGAGCGGCTGCTGTCCGTCCTCGCCTCGCTCACCTGAGAGATATGGGAACCATTTCCATTAGGGTGAGGGTGCATGGGAGTGAGCATGGCGACGGCCGAGATGTGGGTCGAGCGCTGGGAACGCCAGCAGCAGCGGTATGCCGTCGACCGCGAGGAGCGGTTCACGGTGATCGCCGACGTGGTCGAGCACGTCACCGCCGGGCGCACGAGGCCGCTGCTGGTCGATCTGGGCTGCGGCCCGGGATCGCTGGCCGCCCGGCTGGCCACGCGGTTGCCGCACGCGGACATCGTGGCCGTGGACATGGACCCGCTGCTGCTGGAGCTCGGCCGGACGCACCACACGCGCGTGGCGCGGTTCGTGGACGCCGAGATCGGCGCGGACGGGTGGATCGCCGCCCTGGACCTGGACCGCCCCCTCGACGCGGCCGTCTCCACGACCGCGCTGCACTATCTCCCGGAGCCGGTCCTGCGACGCGCCTACGAGGAACTCGCGGCGCTGCTCCGCCCGGGCGGCGTACTGGTCAACGCCGACCACCTGCCGCAGGACGGTGCGCCGACCGCTGAGATCGCGGCCCATGTGGGACGACGCCGGGCGGCGCGGTCACGGACGCACCAGCACGAGGACTGGGCGTCCTGGTGGGCCGCGGCGGCGCGCGACCCGGAGCTGGCGGACCTCTTCGCCGGGCGGCTGCGACGGCTGCCCGCACACGGCGGCGACAACCAGTTGACGGTGTCCCGCCACGTCGCGCTGCTGCGCCAGGCGGGCTTCGCACACGTCAGCCCGGTCTGGCAGTTCGGCGACAGCCACGTGCTCGTCGCGACCCGTTAGACCCGTGGGTGGAGGAGTCCGTCGAGGAGGCGTTGGAGGTTTTCCGGGAACCAGTCGCCTGGCGGGCCGGCGGCGAAGGCGGCCATGGCGGCGGCCAGGGCGGGGTAGGTCTCCGGGGAGGCCGCGCGAGTCATCTCGGCGGCGAAGTTGCCGGTGGTCTCGGGGTGGGTGTGCAGGAGTTCGCCCGCGGTGTACTGCCAGAGCAGGCCGTAGGCGACCATCGAGTCGCGGGGGCTGAGCCCGGCGGTGCCGAGGGCGGCGAAGAGGCGTTCCAGGAGGGGGAGGATCGAAGGGCCGGCGAGGCGTTGGCTGACGATGAGCCGGACCGCCCACGGGTCCTGCCGCAGGGCGTCGTGGATGGCGGTCAGCACGGCGGTGATCTCCGAGCGCGGGTCGGCCACCGGGGGTGGCACCGACCGGCTCACGCTCTGGGCGACCTCGTCGAGCATCGCGATCAGCAGGGCCTGGCGGTCCTCGACGTGGCGGTAGAGGGACATGGGGGCGGTGCCGAGTTCCTCGGCGAGCCGTCGCATGGTCACCGCCGCGAGTCCCTCGGCCCGTACCAGGCGCAGTGCCTCGGCGACGATCGCCGTCCGGTTGAGCTGTCGCCGTGGGCGGCGCGTGGTCGGTCGCCGTGAGCTGGTCATCGCCTCGTCGCGTCTGGGGGTCGGGGGTCCGGGGGCGGCGGTCAGTATCGCACGGTGGTCAGCCGGCCGCGCCGGAGGCGGGGACGCGCCAGTGGCGTGCCCTGGTCTGGGCGGCCCACATGGCGGCGTACCGGCCCTCGGCGGCGAGCAGTTCGCGGTGGGTGCCGCGTTCGGTGATGCGGCCGTCGTCCAGGACCAGGATCTGGTCGGCGCCCGCCACGGTGGTCAGCCGGTGCGCGATGACGAGGACGGTCTTGTCCGCCACGAGGGCGTCGATGGCCCTTTGGACGGTCACCTCGCTCTCGGTGTCGAGCGCGGCGGTCGGTTCGTCGAGCAGGACGATGGGGGCGTTCTTCAGGATGGCGCGGGCGATGGAGAGGCGCTGCCTTTCGCCGCCGGAGAGGGAGCCGCCGATCTCGCCGACCGGGGTGTTGTAGCCGTGCGGCAGCCGGGAGACGAAGTCGTGCACGCCCGCCGCGCGGGCGGCGGTCTTGATCTCCTCGTCGTCGGCCTCGGGCCTGGCCATGGCGATGTTGGCGCGGATGGTGTCGTCGAAGAGGTAGACGTCCTGGAAGACGACGGAGACCTGGCGGTAGATCTCGGCGGGGTCGGCGCCTCGCAGGTCGGTGCCGCCGATCCGTACGGTGCCGGTGGCGGGGTCGGCGTAGCGGGTGAGGAGCCGGGTGATGGTGGTCTTGCCGGAGCCGGAGGGTCCGACGAGCGCGGTGAGGCTGCGTTGGGGGGCGGTGAAGGAGACGCCGCGCAGGATCGGTGTGCCGTCGTCGTAGCCGAAGGTGACGTTCTCGAAGGAGAGTTCGTGGCCGGTGATGGGGGTGGGTGGTTCCGCGACCGGCAGCGGACGGGTGTCCAGCACCTCGCCCACCCGCTCCAGGGCGGCGTCGGTCATCTCGAAGACGGAGGTCATGGTGGAGGCGGTGGCCAGGGGTTCGGCGAAGCGGGCGGCGCCTGCGGTGACGGCGATCAGCAGGGGGGCGGACATGTCGAGGTCGAGCACGAGGGCGGCGCCGACGGCGACCATGGCGACGAGGCAGAGCTGGACGAAGCTTGAGGCCAGCAGGGCGGGCCAGGTCAGCCGGTTCTGAAAGTGTGTCATCTCCTCCCCCTGGTCCTTCAGCGCGGCCACCAGCCGCCGGGAGGAGGGTCCCGTCTGGCCGGCGGCCTTGAGTACCGGCAGGCCCTGGACGTACTCCACGATGCGGTTGGCGGCGGCCGCGTCGGCGGTGTCCAGGCGCCGGAAGCCGGTGCCGGCACGGCGTTGTATCCGGCGGACGAGGAACGCGGCGAACGGGGTGGAGACGGCGAGCACGAGGCCGAGCCGCCAGTCGGTCACCAGGATCACCACGCCGAGCACGGTGGGCACGGCGACCAGCTGCGTGAAGAGCAGCCCGATCGCGGAGGCGCCCATGGTGGCGTTGGCGACGTTGCCGCCGACGACGGTGGTGAGGTCGCCCGCCGCGCGCCGTTCCAGTTCCCGCTGCGGCATGGTGCGCAGCTTCTCGCCCACCCGTAGCCGTACGTCGGCCACCACCTCGGCCCACGTGCCGTACTGGAAGCGGAGCTCGTCCAGGCGCAGTGCCAGCTCGACGGCGTAGCAGGCGATGAAGGCGGCGAACCAGGCCCAGGCGGTGGCCTCGTCGACCGGGTCGCGGGTGAGTTCGTACAGCAGGGGGATGAGGGTGGCGTAGGCCGCGGCCTGGGCGAGGGAGGCGAGGAGCGAGGAGCGCAGGGCGCGGCGGAACTCGCGGCGGTAGCCGCCCGCGGCGAGCATCATCAGGCGCAAGATTCTTCTCATCGGTTCACCGCCGTGGTGTCGAGGCCCAGTCCCGCTCCCAGTCCCCAGGAGCGGGCGCGTTGGTGGTGGTCCCACAGCCGGGCGTAGCGGCCGTCGGCGGCGAGCAGTTGCGGGTGGGTGCCGCGTTCGGCGACCCGGCCCTGGTCGAGCACGATGATCTGGTCCGCGTCCACCACGGTGGAAAGGCGGTGGGCGATGACCACGACGGTCCTGCCGCGGGTGAGGCGGGCGATGCCTTCCTGGATGGCGGCCTCGTTCTCGGGGTCGGCGAAGGCCGTGGCCTCGTCGAGTACGACGACGGGCGCGTCGGAGAGCATGGCGCGGGCGATGGTGATGCGCTGCCGCTGGCCGCCCGAGAGCCGGGCGCCGCGTTCGCCGACGGGGGTGTCGTAGCCCTGGGGGAGTTCATGCACGATGAAGTCGTGGGCCTGCGCGGCGCGGGCGGCGGCGTGCATCTCCTCCTCGGTGGCGTCGGGGCGGGCCAGTCGGATGTTCTCGGCGACGGTGTCGGCGAGCAGGAAGGGGTCCTGGAAGACGAGGGCCACCTGCCGCAGCAGGCGTTCGGAGGTGATCTGCCGCACGTCCACGCCGCCGATGCTCACCTCGCCCTCGGTGACGTCCCAGAAGCGGGGGATGAGCCGCGCGATGGTGGATTTGCCGGAGCCGGAGACGCCGACGAGCGCGCAGACCGTGCCGTCCGGGATGTCCAGGTCCACGCCGTCCAGGGCGAGGCGCGCGCCGTCGGCGTCTCCGCCCCGGCCGTAGGAGAAGCGCACGCCGTGGAAGCGGACGGAGCCGTCGGCCGGCTCGCGCGGCTGGGCGGGTTCCGGCAGCGGGGGGATGCCCAGCAGCTCGGCGATCCTGGCGGCGCCGGCTTTCGACTCGTTGATGTGGTGGGAGAGGTACATCAGCGGCAGGACCGACTCGACGGGCAGCGTGCCGAGGATCAGGGCGCCGAGCAGGTCGGCGGGCGAGATGGTGCCGTTGGCCGTCAGCCAGATGCCGCAGGCCAGCACGATGGCGAGAGTCGGCAGTGGGGCCATGGCCAGCCTGGTGTAGATCATCACGGGTCGGGTGCTGTCCTGCCAGGCGGAGGTCGCGGCGGTGAAGTCGTCCACGCGCCGCGCGAAGCGCCGGAAGGACTGGGTCCCGTCGTCGAAGGTGCGGACCACCGGCATGCCCTGCACGAACTCGACGACAGCGGCGTTGATGGCCTCGTTCGCCTCGTCATAGCGGCGCCGGTTCGCGGCGAAGTCCCTGGTCGCCAGCCGCATGCCGGTCATCACGATCGGCACGGTGGCCAGCACCGCGAGCAGCAGCCGCCAGTCGATGAGGCCCAGGGCGGCGAGGGCGGCCACCGGCTGGGCAAGGGTGAAGCCCAGCAGCGGCGTGGAGTCGGCCACGGCGATGTGCAGGGCGCGGACGTCGTCCTGGACGACCTTCTTGACCGCTCCGGAGCCCAGGCGCTGGACCTCGCCGAGCGGGATGCGCCCGAGGTGCCCGGCGAGCTGGGTGCGCAGGTGGACCTCCAGGTCGAACGAGGCCAGGTGCGAGACGTGGAAGGACGCCGCGCGCAGGCCGAACCGGGCCAGCAGCCCGGCGAGAGCGCCGGCCAGCTGCGCGGCCACGGCCTGCCCGTCGGGATCGGCGTCGAGCAACTCCCGGAGGGCTAGGGCGATCAGCGCGAAGCCGGCGACGCCGAGGACGGCGCCGAGCGCGGCGAGCGCGATCGCGGCGGCCAGCCGGGAGCGCACCGGGGTCACGACGCGCGTCAGCGCCGCCCCGGGGTCGGTGGATGTCACGGCGGTGTTCCTCCATCCCTTGGCAGCGAGCCCGAGAGCGTACATAGTACGCATGATTAGATGAAAACAGATGTCGTTTACTCTTCGGAAGAGTCCACGATGAAGTGGGAGCGAGCAACCCTCGTGGCATGTCTCGCGAAGTAAGGTAACCCTAATTTTTGCGTACGGAGGTACGTTATGTCGTGGACTCGTCGTGATGTGCTGCGCCTGACGGGGATGACCGCTGGCGCGGTGGCCGGCTGGTCACTGCTCGCTGCCTGCGGCTCGTCGTCGGACGGCTCGGCAGGGCCGGTCGAGGGTGCCGGGACCGCCGCCCCGCGCCGGGGCGGCACGGTCAGGCTCGCGTTCGCCGGTGGCGGCGCGGGCGAGAGCCTGGACCCGTTCGCCGCGTACAGCCCGGCCGACCTGGTCCGTGGCCTGGTGCTGTTCGACCGGCTCTTCAACGTCCTCGACGGCGCGCCGTCGCCTGCCCTCGCGGTCAGCGCCGAACCGGCGGCCGACGCCATGTCGTTCACACTGACGCTGCGCCAGAACGTGACCTGGCACGACGGCTCGCCCCTGACGGCGGCCGATGTCGCCTACAGCCTGGCGTACCTCACCGGCCCCGGCCGCACGTTCGCCAGTGAGCTGCCCGCGTACCTGGACATCGAGCGGGTCTCGGCCGACGGCGAGCTCACGCTCACCGTGCCGACGCTCCGGCCGGTCGGAGACCCGGCGACGCTGCTGGCCGGAGCCGCCATGACGGTCATCAAGGAGGGGACGACCTCGTTCTCCCCGGGGGAGGTGCTGGGCACCGGGGCCTTCCGCGTCACGGCCTTCGAGGCGGGCCGCGAGGCGCGGCTGACCCGCTACGAGGACTACTGGGGCGGACCCGCGCCCGCCGACGAGCTGGTCATCGTCAGCGTCGACGAGGCCCAGGCCCGGGTGAACGCCGCCCAGGGAGGGCAGGTCGACTACGCCTCGGACATCCCCTACACCGCCGCCCGGACCGGTGCGGGCGCGGCGGGCCTTGAGGTCCGTGACGCCGGGGCTGGCCACCGGCACGGCTACGGCTTCGTGCTCAACACCACACGCGAGCTGATGGCCGACCCCCGGGTGCGGATGGCGCTGCGGCTGGGCGTGGACCGGCAGGCGCTGGTGGACACCGTCTTTCTCGGCTACGGAACGCCGGGCAACGACCTGTTCGGCCACGGCGCCCAGTACTTCGCCGACGGCATCCCGGCGCTGGAGCGCGACACCGACCGGGCGCGCGCGCTGCTCGCCGAGGCCGGCGCCGACGGCGCGCGGCTGACCATCCGCAGCGGCGACTACGAGGTGGGGCTCAACGCCTCCACCGAGCTCTTCGTCGAGCAGCTGCGGGAGCTCGGGCTCGACGCGCGGGCGCAGATCGTCAGCAGCACCGAATACTTCGACCCAGAGGGGATCGCCGCAGCCGACGCACTGGCGTTCACGCTCGGGCCCTTCCTGCTGCACGTGATCTACAACCGATCGGCCGCGTTCCCCTCACTTGCCTTCGAGGACGAGGAGCTGGAGCAGGCGCTCGCGGACGCCGCCGCCGCGACGCGGGAGGGCGAGCGGGCCCGGGCCTGGCGCGCCGCGCAGGAGGTCATGGCCGACCGGGGCAACTGGGTGGTGTGGGGTCTTGGCGACGTGCTCAGCCTCGCCCGCGAGGATCTCACCGGCGTTGAGGTGCGCGAGTCGCCGAAGTACCCGTATGTCGGCGAGGCGGGCTTCACCGCATGACACGACGTGACATGGCGCACCGCGCGATACGCCTGCTCGCCGGACGGCTCGCCGTCACCGGCGGCCTGCTGCTCCTGCTGTCCGTGGTGGTGTTCGCCGGCACGGACCTGCTGCCCGGCGATCCGGCGACCGCCCGCCTCGGCGGGCTGGGGCCCGCAGAGGTGGCCGAGGCCCGGGCCAGGCTCGGCCTCGACCGTCCCCTGGCCGAGCGCTACGGCGAGTGGGTGACCGGCCTGCTCCGCGGCGACCTGGGCACTTCGGCCGAAGGCCGGCCCGTCGGCGAGTTGCTGTCCGAGCGGCTCGGCAACTCGCTGCTGCTCGCGGGCCTGACACTCGCCGTGCTGGTCCCCGGCTCGCTGCTGCTCGGCGTCGCGGCCGGTCTGCGCCAGGGTCGGGCGGTGGACCGCGCGGTGACGACGGGGATGCTGCTGCTGGCCGCCGTGCCCGAGTTCGTGGTGGCCGGCGGGCTGGTGCTCCTCTTCGCGGTCACTCTCGGCTGGCTCCCGGCGGTGTCCCTGGTGCCCGCCGGTGCCAGCCCGCTGTCGGTCCCCGAGGTCCTGGTCCTGCCGGTCCTCAGCCTGCTCCTGCTGGGACTGGCCTACGCCACACGGCTGATCCGGGCCGCCACCGCCGCCGCCGCGCGCGCCCCGCACGTGGAGTTCATGCGGATCAACGGACTCCCGCCCCGCACGGTGCTGCGCGAGGGCGTGCTGCCCGCGGTCCTCCCGGTCGCGCTGCAGGTCTGGCTGACCACCGGCGCCGGGCTCATCGGCGGCGCCGTCCTCGTCGAGCGCGTCTTCGGCTACCCCGGCATCGGAGACGTCCTGATCAGGGCGGTGCAAAGCGGCGACCTCCCCGTCGTCCAGGCCCTGGCGATGCTGCTGGGCGGCGTCATGCTGCTGGCGCTCTTCGCCGCCGACCTGAGCACCCGGGCCCTCACCCCCGTGCTGCGGACGGCCGGCCGATGACAGACAGGACCGGAACGGGCACCGGAAGACCGGCGATCACGGCGACCAGCGCGGCGGTGCTGCTCCTGCTCCTCGCGATGGCCCTGCTCGGCCCGCTGCTCGCACCGCACTCACCGACCAGCCCGGTCGGCGTCCCCTACGAGGCACCGGGTGGCACGGCGCCGCTCGGTACCGACCACCTGGGGCGTGACGTGCTCTCCCGGGTGCTGTCCGGTGGACTGCCCATGCTGGCCACGAGCCTGGCGGCCGCCGTGCTCGGCTCGCTGATCGGCGTCACGGCGGGGCTGTGGGCCGCGCTGGCCGGCGCCCGGCGGGCCTGGGCGGAAGGCGTGGTGCTGCGCCCGCTGGACGCCGTCGCCGCCCTGCCTCCGCTGTTCGTGCTGCTGCTGGCCCTCACGGCGCTGCCCGGGCGTGCCGGGGTCATCGCCGCCGTCGCGGTGGCCGGCGCTCCGCTGTCGGCGCGGGTCGTCCGCGCGGCGGCGGCCCAGGCGGTGAGCCGGGGACACGTCGAGGCGGCCGTGGCGCGGGGCGAGAGCACCGCCTGGCTGCTCGGCCGGGAACTGCTGCCACTCGTCGCGGGCCCGGCCGCCGCCGACCTGGGCCTCCGCTTCGTCGGCGCCATCTACCTGGTCACCGCCGCGGGATTCCTCGGTCTCGGCGTGGGGCAGACGGACTGGGGCCTGCTGATCGCCGAGGCGCTGCCCGGCGCCGCCCTCCAGCCGACCGCGCTCGCCGTCCCGGTGCTGCTGGTGGCGGCACTCGGCGTGTGCGTCAACCTGCTGGCCGATGACGTGCTGCGGCGGTGGCGGACGGTGGCAGCATGAACGGCCCTCTGGTGGCCGTCTCGGACCTGTGGGTGCGAGCCGGGGACCGGGCCGTCCTCCAAGGAGTCGACTTCACCCTGCGCGCGGGCGAGTCGATCGCCGTGGCCGGCGCCTCGGGTTCGGGAAAGACGACCACCGCGCTGGCCGTGCTCGGGCACCTGCGGGACGGCTTGCGGCACACCGCAGGCACTGTCCGCCTCGCCGGGCGGGACATGCTGCCCGTGCCACCCCCGGGCCTGCGCGGTGGGCTGGCCGGCTATCTCGGCCAGGACCCGAGCGCCTCCCTGAACCCCTACCGGCGGGTGTCGTCCATCCTCCTGACCGCCCTCGGCAGGCCACCACGTGCCGAACGAGGGGACTCGGTGGCCCGGTTGCTGACCCGGGTGGGCCTCGACCCCGGGCTGGCCGGCCGCTATCCGCACCAGCTCTCCGGCGGCCAGCAGCAGCGGGTCGCCCTGGCGTCCGCGCTGGCCCGCCGCCCACGGCTGCTGGTACTGGACGAGCCGACCAGCGCGCTGGACGCCGACGCCGCCCGCGACATCCGGGGCGAGCTGATCGGCCTGCGGAACGCCGGTGTCTCCTTGCTGTGGATCACCCACGACCTCGACGCGGTGGCCGACGCGGTGGACCGCGTGCTGGTCTTCGCGGACGGCCACGTGGTGGACGACGCACCTCACGCCGACCTGCTGGCCTCGCCGGTGTCGCCCCAGGCCAGGGCCCTGGTTGCGGCCACGGCGGCGCAACGCCCGCCGCGCCCGGCAAGTGCTTCCGACACCCCGCCCGCCGTCCCCCTGCTCCGCGTCCGGGATCTCACGGTTCGTTATCCCGGCGGCGCCGACGTGCTGCGCGAGGTGTCGCTGGACGCGTACGCTGGCCGGTGCCTCGTCGTGGTCGGCGCCTCGGGAGCCGGGAAGAGCACGCTGGCGCGGTCCCTGGCCGGTCTCCACCCGCCCACGCGAGGAACCATCCTGCTCGGGAACACCGCGCTCGCGCCGGACATCCGCTCCCGTACCCAGGCCGAGCGCGCCGCCCTCCAACTCGTCGCCCAGGACCCGGCCGGCGCCCTCCATCCCAGGCAGGACGTCCACACCGCGCTGACCCGGCCCCTGCGCCTGTTCCACGGCATACGCGGCCGGGGCGAACTGACGGCGGAGATCACCCGGCTGCTGGACATGGTCCGGCTGCCCGCCGACCACGCCCGCCGGATGCCGGGCGAACTCTCCGGCGGCGAACGCCAACGCGTGGCCCTGGCCCGCGCCCTGGCCGCCCGGCCCCGGCTGCTGATCTGCGACGAGGTCACCGCCGCACTGGACGCGGTGACCGGCACGGCGATCCTGGAACTCCTCGCCGGCCTCAGCGACTCCCACGGCCTCGGCATCGTGCTGATCACCCACAGCAGCCAGGTGACCCGGTATCTGGCCGACGAGGTGCTGCACCTGACGGAAGGCAGACCCGGATCGCGGGGGCTGATCGCCGGCATTCCCCGGAAGGAGCGGGTCTGACCGGCCGGCCCGGCGGCGCACCAGGCGCACGCCGGTGAGGCACCCCGCCGCGAGTTTCTCGCGGCCGCGCGCCACGACGAGACCACCGTGGCCTTGGTCGCCGCCACGCTCCGGGCCCCTGGCCACGCCCTCCCGCCTGCTGATCCTCACCAATCCCCGCACCCCGTGACCGAACTCGCCGCCGCCATCGGCATGGAGCAGTCCGCCGTCTCCCACCAGCTGCGCCTGCTGGGCCTGGTCGCCGGCCGCCGCCACGCATCCACGGAGCCGCCTCGACCAGATAATAATGGGTCCCATTTTCATGTAGCCTTTGTGCCGTTGTGGCGCCCACCCACCGAGGAGACCTCATGGCCGTCCCCAAGCGGAAGATGTCCCGTAGCAACACCCGTCACCGCCGCGCCCAGTGGAAGGCCCTCACGCCGCAGCTCGTACCGATCATGATCGACGGCTCCACCCATCTGGTACCGCGGCGACTGGTCAGGGCGTACCAGCGCGGGCTGCTGCGCCCCGAGGGCTGACCGGCGATGGCGTTCGAGCGACTGCCCGTCACCGTCCTGTCCGGGTTCCTCGGAGCGGGCAAGACTGAACCGCCCCGGCTGTGGTGGGGACCGCCAAGCCTGGGAGGATCAGGACCATGCCCGCACCCAAGAAGTACCCGGACGAGCTGCGTGAGCGCGTGGTGCGCCTCGTGTTCGAGACGCGTGAGCGGTCCGGACAAAAGGCCGGCGCCATCGCCCGTGTGGCGGACCAGTTGGGAATCAACCGCGAGACTCTGCGGAACTGGGTCAGCCGTGCTGAAATCGACTCAGGAGAGCGTCCGGGAACGTCCACTGCTGATGCGCAGCGGACCGCGGAACTGGAGCGAGAAAACCGCGAGCTGCGGCGGGCTAACGAGATTCTGAAAGCTGCCTCGGCTTTCTTCGCGCGGGAGCTCGACCCGCGACCGCCACGCTAGTCGAATTCGTCGATGAGCACAGGGAGACGTACGGAGTCGAGCCGATCTGTGCGCAGATACAGGTTGCTCCGTCCACCTACTACGCGGCGAAGACGCGGCCACGCTCAGCGCGGTCTCTTCGCGACGAGGAGCTGTGCAAGGAGATATCACGCGTGTACGAGGAGAACTACGGTGTCTACGGCGCGCGGAAGGTCTGGCGGCAGTTGCGCCGCGAGGGCATTGACGTGGCGCGGTGCACCGTCGAGCGCCTCATGCGGACGCTGGGCCTGGCCGGGGCCCTGCGCGGCGGGGCCAGGCGGCGCACCACTGTGCCTGATCCGGCCGCCCAGCGGTCGGCTGACCTGGTGAAGCGCGTGTTCGCCGCCGAGCGCCCGAACCGCCTGTGGGTGGCGGACCCCACCTACGTGGCGACCTGGTCCGGTATGGCGTATGTCGCGTTCGTCGTCGATGTGTATTCCAGGAGAATCGTAGGATGGCGCGCCGCTGCACATATGCGTACCGACCTCCCGCTCGATGCCCTGGAAATGGCGGTGTGGCATCGTGACGACGCGCTCAAGGAGTTGATACATCACTCTGATCGCGGCTCGCAATATACATCCATCCGTTACACCGAACGGCTCGTGGAAGCCGGTTGCAGACCATCCGTCGGCTCGACCGGAGACTCATACGACAACGCCCTCGCCGAATCGGTGATCGGGCTATACAAGACGGAGCTTGTACGCCGGCGAGGGCCGTGGCGCACGCTCGATGATCTCGAACTCGCCACGCTCGAATGGGTGGACTGGTACAACCACCGCAGAATCCACAGCGCGATCGGGAATGTGACACCGGAAGAATACGAGAACGCCTTCTACTCTGATAGAGTTCACGCCGAAGCGCAATGAACCCGGTCTCCACCGGCCCCGGGGCGGTTCACTCACCACTCTCGCCGGCACACCACCGAGCTGACCCACCCGCAAGCGCCCCACCATCCCCTGCACCAAGTGGTCGCCTCGCCCTGCCCGGAAATGCGTCGGCACCTCTCCCGCACGTTGGTCGAGCAGCATCAGAGCAGCCCCACCAGTCGGATAAAACCACGCATAGCGGGCGCACGGATAGGTCATCCGCTATCCCAGGTCCCACCCCTCACCCACAGCAACGAACCCCCGCTCCGGACATCTCCAGAGCGGGGGTTCTGTCAATCTGACCTGGGCAATTACGTGAATTACCCGTGGTGTCCGAGGGGGGACTTGAACCCCCACGCCCTTAAACGGGCACTAGCACCTCAAGCTAGCGCGTCTGCCATTCCGCCACCCGGACAGGGTGTGCGCGCCGCGGTGTGGGAGCCGGGGCGACGTGGGGAAACCATAGCAAAGTCCGGGGGGCTTGATCTCCCTCCGGGCCCCGGGGAAGCGGGCCTTGGGGGTGGTGCGCCGACGGGGGAGGATGGGGGCGGACACCATCGCACGAGGAGGCAGCGTGAGCCAGACGAGCCCGACACGGGAAGGTACCGCAGGCAGCCGGAGCGCGGAGGACGAGGTCGTCGGTCTCTGCCGTGACCTGATCCGGATCGACACGAGCAACTACGGGGACCACTCCGGCCCCGGCGAGCGCGCCGCCGCCGAGTACGTGGCCGAGCAACTGGCCGAGGTCGGGCTCGAACCGCGCATCTTCGAGTCGCACCCGGGCCGGGCGTCGACCGTGGCGCGGATCGAGGGGGCCGACCCCTCGCGGCCCGCGCTGCTCATCCATGGGCACACCGATGTGGTGCCGGCGAACGCCGCCGACTGGACCCACCACCCGTTCTCCGGCGAGATCGCCGACGGGTGCGTGTGGGGACGCGGCGCCGTCGACATGAAGGACATGGACGCCATGACCCTCGCCGTCATCCGGGACCGGTTGCGCTCGGGCCGCAAGCCGCCCCGGGACGTCGTGGTCGCCTTCCTGGCGGACGAGGAGGCCGGCGGGCTGTACGGCGCGCGGTACCTCGTCGATCACCACCCCGAGCTCTTCGAGGGCGTGACCGAGGCGATCAGCGAGGTCGGTGGCTTCTCGTTCACCGTGAACGAAAACCTCCGGCTCTATCTGATCGAAACCGCTCAGAAGGGCATGCACTGGATGCGCCTCACGGTCGAGGGCACCGCCGGGCACGGGTCCATGACCAACAACGACAACGCCATCACCGAGCTGTGCGAGGCCGTGGCCCGGCTCGGCCGGCACAAGTTCCCGGTGCGGGTGACCAAGACCGTGCGGTCCTTCCTGGACGAGCTCTCCGACGCCCTCGGCGTCGAGCTGGACCCGGAGGACATGGAGGAGACGCTGGCCCGGCTCGGCGGGATCGCCAAGATCATCGGCGCCACGCTCCAGAACACCGCCGCGCCCACCCAGCTCGGCGCCGGCTACAAGGTCAACGTCATCCCGGGCCAGGCGACCGCGCACGTGGACGGGCGTTTCCTGCCGGGGTTCGAGGAGGAGTTCCTGGCCGATCTCGACCGGATCCTCGGCCCGCGCGTCAAGCGTGAGGACGTGCACTCGGACAAGGCGCTGGAGACGACGTTCGACGGCGCCCTGGTCGACGCCATGCAGTCCGCCCTCCAGGCCGAGGACCCGGTCGCGCGCGCCGTTCCGTACATGCTCTCCGGGGGCACGGACGCCAAGTCGTTCGACGATCTGGGCATCCGCGGCTTCGGGTTCGCGCCGCTGAAGCTGCCGCCGGAGCTGGACTTCGCGGGCATGTTCCACGGTGTCGACGAGCGGGTGCCGGTTGACGGGCTGAAGTTCGGCGTTCGCGTGCTGGACCGGTTCCTCGACCAGTGCTAGGGGGTTTCCGCCGTCCGGAATCGACCAAATGTGCGTCGTTCCTCAAGCTGAGTGAAAGAACGCGACGTTTCGTGCCCTTGTTTCACCTCTCTCGTTGCAGCAAGTGCAGTCCCCGGCTGGGACCGCATTGTCAACAAGGAGGAAGAATGATCAAGAAGGTCGTCGCCGTCGCGGCTGCCACCAGCGGCCTGATGCTGGCTGGTGCGGGCCTGGCCACCGCGGACTCCAACGCCAAGGGCGCCGCGGTGGGCTCTCCCGGTGTCATCTCCGGCAACGTTGTCCAGGTGCCCATCCACGTGCCGATCAATGTCTGCGGGAACACCGTTTCCATCGTCGGCCTGCTGAACCCCGCCTTCGGCAACACCTGCATCAACCACTGAGGCCCGCGCCCCATTCCATGAGGGCTTGAGCCGCGGCCCCGGAGTGCGAGCTGCGCGCTCCGGGGTCGTTCAGCTTGACGGGCGGGCGCGGGTGCCCTCACCCCCCACCCCGCGTCCCACAAGAACTAGGCAGGGGAATCACCATGCGACAGGTCACGAAAAAGGGCCTGATCACCGTTGCCGCCGCCGGCGGCTTGCTGGCGTTGTCGGGCGGCACCTCGTACGCCGACTCCAACGCCGAGGGCGGCGCGGCGAACTCTCCGGGCGTCGGCTCGGGCAATTCCGTTCAGGTTCCGGTCGAGGTGCCGGTCAATTTGTGCGGAAACACTGTGAATGTGGTCGGCGTGCTTAACCCGGCGTTCGGGAACAACTGCGCCAACGTCGGTCACGGACACGGCGGCGGGGGCGGAAGCGGCGCCCACGCGGACGCCGAGACGCACGGGTCGCCCGGCGTGATCTCGGGCAACTCCGCCCAGGTCCCGGTCAATGTGCCGGTGAACGCCTGCGGCAACAGCGTTTCGCTGGTCGGTCTGCTCAGCCCCGTCTTCGGCAATAGCTGCGTCAACGGCGAGCAGCCGCAGCCGGACGCGCCCCAGACGGAGCAGCCCGAGACGCTGCCCGCCCCCGTGGCGGACCAGCCGCTGGACGGCGGCGAGCCGGTCGACGAGGAGCCCGCGCCCGCGGACACCCCGGTCACCGTCGAGGACGACGAGGGCGAGGACGAGTCGGACATCCCGCAGCTCGCGGCGACCGGTGGCGGTCTGCCGATCGCCGCGGCGCTCCCGATGGGCGCCGGGCTGCTGATTGGCGGCGTGGTGCTCTACCGGCGCGGCAGGATGGCGCACCGCGGCTGAGCGGTCGCGGCATCGTTCGCACGAGTGGGTCCCGCCCGGAGGCGGGGCCCACTCGTCACCATGTGGCTCGGAGCTGGCGGATGATGCGCCGGCGCAGTCGGACCCGGCGGCTTCCATCGGGGTACAGGCGAAGACGGGCCAACTCCCAGTGGCCGTACTCCGCGTGGTCGGTCAGCAGGCGGACGGCGGCGGCGCGGGAGACCCCACGCGGCACGTACACATCGCGAAACTCATATTCCGGCATCGCATCTATTGTGCGGGCAAGCCCTGGATGCCGATACCGTCTGCACCATGTCTGATGCTGTGCAGCCCACGGCTGCCCAAGTCCGTGCCGCCGCCGACGCGCTCAAAGAGGCGATCGACCGGCACCTCGCCGCCATCGAACGGCGTGCCTCCGCGCCCGAAGCGGGAGCCGAGGCGGATGCCGCGGTGTTCACCGCGTTCAACGAGATGGCCGCCGCGGGCGAGGCGTACGACGAGCTGCTGTACGACGTCTATGACGAGGTCACTCCCTTCGAAGTGCCCGAGACGGACGGCGGTTCGGTCTACGCGGGCCCGGAGGAACCGGACGCGCTGAGCGTGTTCATCCGCCGGGACTACACGGTTGTCGAGCCCCGGCGGCTGCTGGCCCAGGCACAACGCGTCGCCGAACTCGACCCGGAGGCCGCCGACGAGACGGCGCCCGAAGGCGAGGAGGCCGCCGGCCGGAGCATGCAGGCCGCGCTGGGCGTGCTGTTCGGCGAGTTCGATCCGGACGAGATCGCCACCCGTTACAAGGAGTTCGGCCTGGAGGAGGGCGACTCCACGCTGTGGGTGACCGCTTCCGACGAACCCGCGGAGCCGGGGGAGTGGCTGGCCGCCCCCTTCGACTCGGTCGATCCCGAACGGGTCATCTGCCGCTTCGACATCAGCGAGGCCTTCGAGGAGGACGACTTGGACGCCGTGCAATAGGGCCGCGACATCGGGGAGGGCCCGTCGGTCGGCCGGACGGGCCCCTAGGGCCTGTATCGAGTTCCCGCCCGGGCCCGCGACGCCAGTCACGGCACCTCGCCGCTCCCCCAGACTCCGTCTGGGAGGTGCCCCCAGCCGAATCGCGCGAATACGGCCGGGTATGAGCTGCGATCCGGTGCCTTGCGATGCACCGCGTCTGACGCCGCGGGCTGATCCGACCGGGAACTCGATACAGGCCCTAGTCGGCGGGGGCCGAGGCGGCCGCCTGCTCGGCCAGCAGCGCGCGCAGACGCGTCGTCCGCGGCTCCCCGGGCCGCTCGCCGACCGCCTGGGCGAGCGCCGGACCGGCCCCCTGCACCACGGACAGGTGGCGCTCGCCGCGGCTGAACGCCGTGTAGACCCAGGGCCGGTCGATGACCGGGGCCGCGTCGCCCGGCAGCACCACCACGGCCGCCGGCCAGCGGCTCCCGGCCGCCTGGTGCGCGGTGATGGCCCAGCCGTGCCGCACCGTGTCGGCAACGGCCTCCCGGGCCACCCGGAACCGGCCGTCCGAGTCCGTCAGCCACAGGCCCTCGGCGTCGGCGTCGGCCACCGTCGCCAGCCGCGTCCGCCCCGGGGCGGGGGAGTGCGCGACCCGGTCACCGGGGTCGAACCCGCCGAACCGGCCGGGGCCGGGGTTGAGACGGTCCTTCAGCGCGGCGTTCAGCGCGCGCGTGCCCGCCGCGCCGCCATGGCCGGGGGTGATGACCCGCACCTCCTCCGCGGGCACGCCGAAGGCGCGCGGGACGGAGTCCGCGACGAGCTGGACCGTGCGGTGCACGGCCTCGCCCGCGTCGCGCACCGGCACGGTCACCACCTCGTTCTCCGGAGCGGCCACCTGCGCCAACTCGCCGACGCCGATGCCCGACACCAGCTCCCCGACCGGACCCGGGTCCGGCGTCCGGGAGGCGATGTGCGGGCAGAGGCCGGCGCCCAGCACGTCCGTGAGCACCTGGCCCGGGCCGGCCGCGCCGAGCAGCAGGGGATCGCCGCTGAGCACCAGCCGGGCGCCGTCGGGCAGCGACTCGACCAGCGCGGCGGTGGCCTCCGCGCCGAGCTGGGCGGCGTCGAGCACGGCGAGCAGATCGACGGGCAGCAGCCCCTCGGCGTCCCGCTCGGGGCCCTCGGCGCCGGTCAGCAGCCCGGTCACCGTCACCGCCGCGCCGTCCGGCAGCGCCGCCGCCAGCCGCCGCCGGCCGTCCTCGGTGTGTGTGGCGGCGTACGCGCGCAGGCCCAGCGAACGGGCCGCCGCGACGAGCGCGGCCGGCTCCGCCCGGGCCGCCTCCCCGCCCGTGTGCACGACGAGCGCGGCGCCGGCCGCGGCCCGGATCAGCTCGGCGGCGGACGCCGAGGGCGCCGCGCCGGCCGCCGCCGCCCAGTCCGCGTCGCCCCCGGGCGCGGAGCCGAACGTGGCGCCCAGCCGGGCCAGTCCGTCCGCCAGGCTCTCCTCGGCCAGGGCGTACCGGTCCAGGCCGAGCAGCACCCGCACCGGCGCCTCCTCCTCGCCGCCGGCCGGCCGGTCGGCCACCGCGTGCTGGAGGACCAGCACCGCGCCCGCCTCGATCGCGTCGCGCACCGCGGCGTCGGGGTCCGGCACCGCGTGCCCGACCAGGCCCTTCGCGATCGCCGCGGGCTCCAGCGCGGTGTGCCCGGCGAGCGCGGCGCGCTCCAGCAGCCAGACCGTCAGCGCGCGGGTGCGGCGCTCGTCGTCCGGGGCGCAGTCGTCGCCCAGCAACGCGCGGGCGAAGCCGTCCGCCTGCTCTGGGCGGACGCCGGCCACCGCGAGCAGCCGCCACGGGTCGGCGCGCAACTCCTCGGCCGCGCCCTCGCCCAGCGCCGACACCACCCTGGGCGCCAGGGACTCCGGGGCGCCGCCCGCCGCCAGCAGCGCCGGGACGTCCGCGGGAACGGACACGAGGCGTGGCGGGGCGCCCTCGCCCGCCGGGCGGCGGGCCGCGGCGCGCGGCGGCGGCGCGGGCCGGGTGAAGAAGTCGGCGGCGGAACGCTCGCCGCGCTCCACGGCCCGCACGGCGGCGCGCAGTTCGGCGGCCGGGTCCTGGGGAGGCGTGGCGTTCTCGGCGGTCACAGCGAGCTCCAGTCCTGGTCGGGGTAGCGGTGCACGGGCGCCGACACATCGTCCAGCGCCCGCCGGATCTCTTCCGGAAGGCTAAGGTCCTCCACTGACAACGCCTCGGCGAGCTGCCGTGCCGTGCGCGCCCCCACGATCGGCGCCGCCACCCCGGGTCGGTCCCGCACCCAGGCCAGCGCCACCTGCAACGGCGTGACCGCGAGCCCGTCGGCCGCTATCGACACCGCGTCCACGATCCGGCCCGCCGCCTCGTCCAGGTACGGCGCGACGAACGGCGCCAACTGCTCGGACGCGCCCCGGGAACCGGGCGGCAGCGCGCCCTGCCGGTACTTGCCGGTGAGCACCCCGCGGCCCAGCGGCGAGGAGGGCAGCAGCCCGATGCCCAGATCGAGCGCGGCGGGCAGCACCTCGCGTTCCACTCCGCGCTGGAGCAGCGAGTACTCCATCTGCGTGCTGGCCAGCCGGGTCCGCGCGCCCGGCGCCGCCAGTTGCCAGGTGGCGGCCTTGGCGAGCTGCCAGCCGCAGAAGTTGGACACCCCGGCGTAGCGGGCCCGCCCGCTGCCGACCGCCGTCTCCAGCGCCTGGAGCGTCTCCTCCAGGGGCGTGGCGGGATCGAAGGCGTGGACCTGCCACAGGTCCACGTACTCGGTGCCCAGGCGTTCCAGGGAGGCGTCCAGCGCGGACAGCAGATGGCCGCGCGAGGCGTCGAAGCGGCGGTCGGGGTCCGGCACGCTGCCCGCCTTCGTCGCGATGACGAGGTCGCGCCGCGGCACCAGGCCGCCGAGCAGCCGGCCCAGCAGATACTCCGCGCCGCCGTCCGCGTAGACGTCGGCGGTGTCCACCAGGGTGCCGCCGGCCTCCCAGAACGTCTTCAGCAGCTCCGAGGCATCCTGTTCCCCGGTGTCCCTCCCCCAGGTGAGGGTGCCGAGTCCGAGGCGGGAGACGCGCAGGCCGGTCCGGCCCAGGTGCCTGAGATCCATGGGCGTTGAGCGTACTTGCGGCGGCGCGTTACAGTCCGGGGGACCGGTGGGTTACTGGACGGTAAGAACGGCTGGAGGAGCGCGAATGCGACTCGGAATCAATCTGGGCTACTGGGGAGCCGGGATGGACGCGGACAATCTCGCCGTGGCCCAGGAGGCCGACCGGCTCGGCTACGCGGTCTGCTGGGCCGCCGAGGCCTACGGCTCGGACGCCCCCACGGTGCTCGCCTGGGTCGCCGCCCAGACGCGGAGCATCGACGTGGGCTCCGGCATCCTCCAGATCCCGGCCCGCGCCCCGGCCATGACCGCGATGACCGCCGCCACTCTGGACGCCCTCTCCGGCGGGCGGTTCCGCCTTGGCCTCGGGGTGTCCGGGCCGCAGGTCTCCGAGGGCTGGTACGGCGTCGGGTTCGACAAGCCCCTCGCCCGCACCCGCGAGTACGTCGAGATCGTCCGCAAGGCGATGTCCCGCGAACGGCTGACCCACGACGGCGAGCACTGGACGCTGCCGCTGCCCGGCGGCCCGGGGAAGCCGCTGCGGCTCACCGTGCACCCGGTGCGGGAGCGCATCCCGCTGTACATCGCCGCCATCGGCCCCAGGAACCTCACCCAGACCGGCGAGATCGCGGACGGCGCGCTGCTGGTCTTCTTCGCGCCGGAGCACGCGGAGGAGACGACGCTGGCGCCGGTGCGCGCCGGGCGCGCCAAGGCCGGACTGGACCTGGACGGTTTTGACATCGTGCCGACCGTTCCCATGGCCGTCGGCGACGATCTGACCGCGCTGGCCGACCACTTCCGCCCGTACACCGCGCTCTACGTCGGCGGCATGGGCAGCCGCGAGCAGAACTTCTACAACCGGCTGGCCCGGCGCATGGGGTACGAGAAGGAGGCCGCCGAGATCCAGGACCTCTACCTCGCCGGGGACAAGAACGCCGCCGCCGCGGCCGTTCCGCACCGGCTCATCGACTCCACCACGCTGATCGGCTCCCGGGAACGGATCGCTGACCGCATGCGGGCCTACGCCGAGGCCGGCGTGACGACCCTGTCGCTGGCCCCGGCCGGTTTCACGCTCCCGGAGCGCATCGCGTCGCTGCGCGCCGGGGCCGAAGCGCTCGAACTCGCCGGTCTCGCCTGACCTACCCTGGCGGCATGCCCACCCTGCTGCTCCTCCGGCACGGCCGGACCACCGCCAACTCCTCCGGTCTGCTCGCGGGCCGGACCCCCGGGGTCCGGCTCGACGAGCACGGCGCCGCCCAGGCCGCCGCGCTCCCCGCGCGGCTGGCGGGAATCCCGCTGGCCGCCGCCGTGCACAGCCCCCTCGAGCGCTGCGCGGAGACCCTGGCGCCGCTGCGCACCGCCCGCCCCGGTCTGCCGGTGCACGCCGATGAGCGTGTCATCGAGTGCGACTACGGGCAGTGGACCAATCGGACGCTCAAGGAGCTCGCCGAGGAGCCGCTGATGGCCACCGTCCGCAGCCAGCCCTCCGCCGTCACCTTCCCGGGCGGCGAGTCGTTGCGCGCCGTGCAGGCCCGTGTGGTCGACGCGGCGCGGGACTGGGACGCCCGGATCGAGGCCGCGCACGGCGCGGACGCCGTGTGGCTGATGTGCACCCACGGCGACAACATCAAGGCGATCGTGGCGGACGCGCTCGGCGTGCACCTCGACCTCTTCCAGCGCATCGTTCCGCACCCGGCGTCCATCACCGCCATCCGGTACGGACAGCCGCCTCTGCTGCTGCGATTCGGCGACACGGGCGACCTCACCGAGTTCGTTCCGCACACCGAGGAGGCCACGCGGGACACCGCCGAGGCCACCGAGGCCCCGGTGGGCGGTGGTGCCTAGCCACGGTGATCGCGAAGCGCAGTAGGGTGCCAGTGTCTCAAGCAGTCGACCCCACGGAGCAGTACGTGTCCCGTCAGGTGTTCCTCTACGACCCTCCCGAACGCTTTGTCGCCGGGACGGTGGGGCTGCCTGGCCGCCGTACCTTCTTTCTCCAGGCATCGGCGGGCGGCCGCACGACCAGCGTGGCCCTGGAGAAGGCCCAGGTGGAGGCGCTCGCCGAGCGTATCGACGAGCTCCTCGACGAGGTGGTGCGGCGGTCCGGCGGCAACACCACCGTGCCGGCGGTCGCCCCGGCCGAGCTCACCGACAGCGGCCCCCTGGAAACCCCCGTCGAGGAGGAGTTCCGCGTCGGCACCATGGCGCTCGCCTGGGACAGCGACAGCGAGCGCATGATCGTCGAGGCCCAGGCCCTCGTCGAACTGGAAGCCGACACCGAGGAGGCCTTCGCCGAGGCGGAGGAGCGGCTGCTGCGCGACGACGAGAACGGCCCGCCCATGCTGCGCGTCCGGCTCAGCGGAACGATGGCCCGGGCGTTCGCCAAGCGCGCCCTGGAGGTGGTCAACGCCGGCCGGCCGCCCTGCCCGCTGTGCAGTCTGCCGCTCGACCCGGAGGGACACGTATGTCCGCGCCAGAACGGATACCGCCGCAGCCGCGTCTGACGGCGGACGAGGTGCTGGCCGACGGCGAGTTGACCGTGCACGGCCGCATCGTGGACGCGTCCAACGCCGTTCTCTACGCCACCGCGGAGCTGGCCGGTCAGCGGCTGCCCTGCGTCTACAAGCCGGTCGCCGGGGAGCGCCCGCTGTGGGACTTCCCCGACGGCACCCTGGCACAGCGCGAGGTCGCCGCCTACGAGGTGTCCCGGGCGCTGGGCTGGGACGTGGTGCCGCCCACGGTCCTGCGGGACGGCCCGCTGGGCGCGGGCATGTGCCAGTTGTGGGTCGGCCCCGCGCCGGACGCCGAGGAGGCCGGCCCGGATCCGGCCCAGTTGCTGGCGCTGATCGACGCCGAGGAGCCGGAGCCGGGCTGGAAGGCCGTCGGGTTCGCCGAGGTCGGCGCGGGCCGCACCGCCCTGCTGGTGCACGCCGACGACGAGCGGCTGCGCCGGATCGCCGCCCTGGACGCGGTGATCAACAACGGGGACCGCAAGGGCGGCCATCTGCTGCCGCTGCCCGACGGCCGGCTGTACGGCATCGACCACGGCGTCACGTTCCACACCGACAACAAGCTGCGCACCCTGCTGTGGGGCTGGGCCGGCGAGGCGCTGCCCGCCCCCGTGCGCGCCGCCCTGGCCGCGCTCGGCGCCGAACTGGCCGAGGGCCGCCCGCTGTTGGCCCGGCTGCGCGAGCTGATCACGGCGGCCGAGTGCGAGGCCCTGCGCGAACGGACCGCGGCCCTGCTGCGCACCGGCCGGCACCCGGGCCCGACGGGGGAGTGGCCCGCGATTCCCTGGCCGCTGGTGTGACAACCGGGCCCGGCCCTGTCGAAGCGGAGACAGCGGACGGTTAGGCTCGGGGCATGTATGCCTGGCCAGCCTCCAAGGTTCCCGTCCTGCCCGGTCAGGGCCGTGATCTCGCGGTTCACGACACCGCGACCAACGCCCGGGTGACCCTCAGCCCCGGCCCCGTCGCCCGGCTCTACGTCTGTGGCATCACCCCCTACGACGCGACCCATATGGGCCACGCGGCCACCTACACCGCGTTCGACCTCGTCCAGCGGGTCTGGCTCGACACCAAGCGCCAGGTGCACTATGTGCAGAACGTCACCGACGTGGACGATCCGCTGCTGGAGCGGGCCGCCGCCACCGGCGAGGACTGGACCGCGCTCGCCGAGCGCGAGACCGCCCTGTTCCGGGAGGACATGACGGCGCTGCGGATCCTGCCGCCGGCCGCCTACGTGGGCGCGGTGGAGTCCATACCGGCGATCGTTCCCCTGGTGGAGCGCCTGCGCGAGGCGGGCGCCGCCTACGACCTCGACGGGGACGTCTACTTCTCGGTGGAGTCCGACCGCCACTTCGGCGCCGTCTCCGGGCTGGACGCCCCGACGATGCGCGCGCTGTCGGCGGAGCGCGGCGGGGACCCGGAGCGGCCCGGCAAGAAGAACGCGCTGGACCCGCTGCTGTGGCGCGCCGCCCGCCCCGGGGAGCCCTCCTGGGACGGCGCGTCGCTGGGCCCGGGGCGGCCGGGGTGGCACATCGAGTGCGTCGCCATCGCCCTGGACCGGCTCGGCATGGGCTTCGACATGCAGGGCGGCGGGTCCGACCTCGTCTTCCCGCACCACGAGATGGGCGCCTCGCACGCGCACGTGCTCACCGGCGAGCACCCGTTCGCCCACTCCTATGTGCACGCCGGGATGGTGGGCTACCAGGGCGAGAAGATGTCCAAGTCCAAGGGGAACCTGGTCCTCGTCTCACAGTTGCGGCGGGACGGGGTCGACCCGGCCGCCATCCGGCTGGCCCTGCTGGCCCACCACTTCCGGACCGACTGGGAGTGGACGGCCGCCGAGCTGACGGCCGCCGTGGACCGGCTGGCCCGCTGGCGGGCGGCCGTCTCCCGGCCGGACGGGCCGCCGGCCGGCGAGGTGGTCGAGGAGATCCGCGCGGCCCTCGCCGACGACCTCGACGCCCCCGCCGCGCTCGCCGCCGTGGACCGCTGGGCGGCGGCCCAGGCCCGCGGCGGCGGCAGCGACACCGGTGCCACCGGCGTGGTGTCCCGGGCCGTGGACGCGCTGCTCGGCGTGGCCCTCTAGCACCGGCCCGGCCCCGGCACGCAAGCGGGCTCCGACGGCTCCGGTCCTGCCGGACCGTCAGTCGTCGGAGTCCGCTGACCCGGGCTCCTGCGGTCCCTGGTCCCCCTCGGGCGGCCGTCTGCGGGGTCTGGTGCGGCCACTGCCCGGATCCCGCAGGTAGGAGCCCGGATCCCCGCCCGCGGGCGGCTGCCCGTCGCGCCGGCGCAGATACCGTTCGAACTCCTTGGCGATGGCCTCGCCGGACGCCTCGGGCAGCTCCGCGGTGTCCCGCGCCTCCTCCAGCGACTTCACGTACTCGGCCACCTCGCTGTCCTCGGCGGCCAGTTGGTCCACGCCGATCTGCCACGCGCGCGAGTCCTCGGGCAGGTCGCCCAGCGGGATGCCCACGCCCAGCAGGTCCTCCAGCGAGTGCAACAGGGCCAGCGACGCCTTGGGGTTGGGCGGCTGCGCCACATAGTGCGGAACGGCCGCCCACAGCGTCACCGCGGGCACGCCCGCGTGGCTGCACGCCTCCTGGAGGATGCCGACGATCCCGGTGGGCCCCTCGTACCGCGACTCCTCCAGGTCCAGCTTGCGGGCCAGATCCTCGTCGGACGTCACGCTGGTGACGGGCACCGGACGCGTGTGCGGGGTGTCTCCCAGCAGGGCGCCGAGCACCACCACCATCTCCACGCCCAGCTCATGGGCGAATCCCAGGATCTCGTTGCAGAACGAACGCCAGCGCATGCTCGGCTCGATGCCGCGCACCAGGACCAGGTCCCGCCGTCTGACCGGACCGTTCTCCGAGCCGATCCGCACCACGGACAGCCTGGTCGTCGGCCAGGTGATGCGGCGTACTCCGCCGTCCAGCCAGATGTGCGGCCGGTTGACCTGGAAGTCGTAGTAGTCCTCGGCGTCCAGCGCCGCGAACACTTCTCCCTTCCACTCCCGCTCCAGATGAGCGACCGCGGCGGAGGCGGCGTCACCAGCATCGTTCCAGCCCTCGAACGCGGCCACCATGACCGGGTCGACCAGCTCGGGAACTCCGTCGAGCTCGATCACCCAGCGCCTCCTCCCGGCCGGGGCGGGGCGGGTGCGCCCGGCCCGGCTGCCGTAAGTGTTTCGTGCGGCCCCAGCCTACGGCGTGACCGTTCCCAGCCCGCAGTCCTCGTACGCATGCGCACGGTCGTCGAGGGTGACGGCACGGTTACACCCCGCACTGGCCGGGAGGTCAGCCGTCCCGGCGCAGCGTCTCGGCCACCCGGGCGCGGACATCGTCGGTGTCCAGGCCACGCACCGTCAGAGTGGTGCGGCGGCGCAGCACGTCGTCGACGGTCTCGGCCCATTCGTGCTGCCGCGCGTAGACCACCTGCGCCCAGATTTCCGGCCCGTCCGGGTGGACGCGTTCGCCGAGGGCGGGGTCCTGCCGGACGAGGTCGGCGATCTCGAAGGCCAGCGAGCCGTAGTGGGTGGCCAGGTGACGGGTGGTCAACGGGTCAAGTTCCACGCCCGGTTCGCGGTCCACCAGCAGCCGGTGGGCCACCGCGCTGGGGTTGGCCACCCCGGGCAGCGGCACCCTGCGCACCAGGTCGGCGACGGGCTCCATGTCCTCCGCCAGCGCCGAACCCGGCAGCTTGGCCAGCTTGTTGAGGACCGTCCGGCCGATGTGACGGTACGTGGTCCACTTGCCGCCGGCCACCGACAGCATGCCGCCGCGGCCCTCGGAGACCACCGTCTCGCGCCGCGCGGAGGCCACCCCGCCGGGGCCGGCCGGCAGCACCCGCAGCCCGGCGAAGGCATACGTCATCAGCGAACGCGACAACTGCTCGTCGGTGACGGAGACGGACGCCTCGTCGAGGATCTGCCGGATGTCCGCCTCGGTGGCGCGGACGTCCGCCGGGTCGCCCTCGTAGCTCTCGTCGGTGGTGCCCAGCAGCAGGTGGTCCTCCCAGGGGAGGGCGAAGGTGATGCGGTACTTGTCCACCGGGGTGGCCATCGCGGCGTGCCACGGCGCGGTGCGGCGCAGCACCAGATGGGCGCCCTTGGACAGCCGGACGCTGGGCGCGGCGCCCGGGTCCTCCATCCGCCGCAGGTGGTCCACCCAGGGGCCGGTGGCGTTGAGGACGAGCCGGGCGTCGACGCCGAACTCGGTGCCGTCCAGCCGGTCGCGCAACTCGGCGCCGGTGACCCGGCCGCGAGTGTGGCGCAGCCCGGTGACCTCCGCGTGGTTGAGCACGGTGGCGCCGGACTGGACGGCGGCCCGCACGGTCATCACGGCGACGCGGGCGTCGTTCATCTGGTGGTCGCCGTAGACGGCGACGGCCTTGAGGTTGTCGGTGCGCAGCGCCGGGTTGGCCGCCGCCGCCCGGGCCGGGGAGATCACGCGGCCCACGCCGTCGCCGAAAGCGGACAGCGCGGAGTAGGCGAAGACCCCGGCGCCGAGCTTGACCGCGCCGTGCGGGCCGCCCTTGTAGACGGGCAGGTAGAACGTCAGCGGGTTGACCAGGTGCGGGGCCACGTCCCGGGCCAGCACCCGCCGTTCGTGGTGGTTCTCCGCGACCAGCCGGACGGCGCCGGTCTGGAGGTAGCGCAGTCCGCCGTGGACCAGCTTGGAGGACGCGGAGGAGGTGGCGCCGGCGAAGTCGCCGGCGTCCACCATCGCGACCCGCAGCCCCGACTGGGCGGCGTGCCAGGCCACCGAGGTGCCCAGGATGCCGCCGCCGACGACCAGCAGGTCGTAGGTCGCCGCGGCGAGCCGCTGCCTGGTCTCGGCGCGCCGTTCCGCTCCGCCGAGGGCGGTGGATCCGGCGGTCGGGTGCGGGGTGTTCATCAGTGTCAGCTCTCCTCGTCGAGCCAGCCCATGGACCGCTGCACGGCCTTGAGCCAGAACTGGTAATGGCGGTCGCGTTCGGCCGCCTCCATCTGCGGGGTCCACTCGGCGGCCCGGCGCCAGTTGGCGCGCAGATCCTCGATGTTGGACCAGAAGCCCACGGCCAGCCCGGCGGCGTAGGCGGCGCCCAAACAGGTCGTCTCGGACACCATCGGGCGGACCACGGGGGCGTCGAGGAAGTCCGCGATGTTCTGCATCAGCAGGTTGTTGGAGGTCATCCCGCCGTCCACCTTGAGCGTGGTGAGCTCCATCCCGGAGTCCTTCTTCATGGCGTCCACGATTTCCCGCGTCTGCCAGGCGGTGGCCTCCAGCACGGCCCGGGCGATGTGCGCCTTGGTCACGTAACGGGTCAGGCCGGTGATGATGCCGCGGGCGTCGGAGCGCCAGTACGGCGCGAACAGGCCGGAGAACGCGGGCACGAAGTAGGCGCCGCCGTTGTCCTCCACGGACAGCGCCAGCGTCTCGATCTCCGCCGCGCTGTTGATCAGCCCCATCTGGTCGCGCATCCACTGGACCAGGGCGCCGGTGATGGCGATGGAGCCCTCCAGCGCGTAGACCGGCGCCTGGTCGCCGATGCGGTAGCCGACGGTGGTGACCAGCCCGGCGTAGGAGTTGATGGCCTTGTCGCCGGTGTTCATCAGCAGGAACGTGCCGGTGCCGTAGGTGGACTTGCCCTCGCCGACGGAGAAGCAGGTCTGGCCGAACAGCGCGGCCTGCTGGTCGCCGAGCGCCGACGCCACCGGAACGCCGTCCAGCGCGCCGCCCTTGGCGGTGCCGTAGACCTCGGCGGAGGAACGGATCTCCGGCAGCACCGCGAGGGGCACGCCGATGGAGTTGCAGATCTTCTCGTCCCACTCCAGGCCGCGCAGGCTCATCAGGAGCGTGCGGGAGGCGTTGGTGACGTCGGTGACGTGCACGCCGCCGGCCGTTCCGCCGGTGAGGTTCCAGATGACCCAGGAGTCCATCGTGCCGAACAGGATGTCCCCGCGCTCGGCCCGTTCCCGCAGGCCCTCGACGTTGTCCAGCAGCCACCGGATCTTGGGGCCGGCGAAGTAGGACGCGAGCGGCAGGCCGGTCTCCCGGCGGAAGCGGTCCTGGCCGACGTTGCGGCCCAGCTCGCGGCAGAGGGCGTCGGTGCGGGTGTCCTGCCAGACGATGGCGTTGTGCACCGGCTCGCCGGTGTTCTTGTCCCACAGCAGCGTGGTCTCGCGCTGGTTGGTGATGCCGATGGCCTTGACCTGCTCCTTGCCGATGCGGGCCTTGGCCAGCGCGCCGGCGACCACCTCCTGGACGTTGGTCCAGATCTCGGCGGCGTTGTGTTCGACCCAGCCCGGCTTGGGGAAGATCTGTTCGTGTTCCTTCTGGTCGACCGAGACGATGCGGCCGTCGTGGTCGAACACGATGCAGCGGCTGGAGGTCGTGCCCTGGTCGATGGCGGCGATGTACTCGCGCGGGGTGTCGGTCATACGGCGGCTCCTGATCGAAGTCCAAGTCCTGATGGGGCGGCTGGGTGGTCAGAACAGCAAGTTGTGGATGCCGCCGGCGAGCGCGGCGCCGGCGAGCGGGCCGACGACCGGGATCCAGGAGTAGCTCCAGTCGGAGCCGCCCTTGTTCGGCAGCGGCAGGAGGGCGTGGACGATCCGGGGGCCGAGGTCGCGGGCCGGGTTGATGGCGTAGCCGGTGGGGCCGCCGAGCGACAGGCCGATGCCGACCACCACGAGTGCGACCATCAGGCCGCCGGTGCCGGAGACGGCGAGCCCCTCGTTGAGGCCGATGCCCAGCACGAGGAGGACCAGGACGGCGGTGCCGATGACCTCCGTGGCCAGGTTCTGCACGGTGTTGCGGATTTCGGGGGCGGTGGAGAAGATCCCGAGGACCGGGCCCGGCTCCGCCCGGCGCGCCGGGCGGCGCTCCTCGGTCGCGCTGGGCTCGTCGAACGCCTTGGGGCCGGGGACCCGCGCCCCGGCGGTGATCTCGCGGTCGCCCAGGTGGGCCAGGAAATGGCCGTAGTAGGCGAGCCAGACGAGGAACGCGCCGAGCATGGCGCCGACGAGTTCGCCGGCGATCTGGACAGGAACGTCGCCCCACTTGCCGCTGTCGATGGCGATGCCGAGCGTGACGGCCGGGTTCAGGTGCGCGCCGGAGAGCTGGGTCGAGACGTAGACACCGGCGAGAACGCCGATGCCCCAGCCCAGGGTGATGGCCACCCATCCGGCTTCGAACGCCTTGGATTTCTTGAGTACGACTCCGGCGACAACACCGCAGCCGAGCAGGATCAGTACGGCGGTGCCGAGGACCTCGCCGAAGAAGATGTCGGAGCTGGACACCGTGACTCCTTTGTCCTTCGTCCAGGGGCTTCCTGGCCGACGTCCGTCCGGTGTTCGACATTGTCGACCATCGAACGGCAGTTTTCTCCCCGGAGCGACCGCCGTCAAGAGGTGTGCGACAGATAACGTTCCGGTGGCCGGATTGTCCTAGAAACGCCCGGCTCCCAGGTCGCGCGACACGGAACGGGCGCAGTCCCGCACCGCGGCGATCAGCCGCGGATCGAGCTCCCCGGTCGTCCCCATGCGCTCCTCCGCCCCCGTGATGCCAACGGCGCCCACGGGCATCCGGCGCCGGTCCAGGATCGGCGCGGCGATGGACGCCACCCCGTCCCACGTCTCGCCGATATCACTCGCCCAGCCCCGGGCGCGCACCCGCGCGAGGTTCGCCTCGAACTCGGCCGGATCCGTCACCGTCCGCTCGGTGATCGGCGCGAAATCGCTCTCCATGACCTCGTTGTGCGCCACCGGGTCGTAGGCCGCCAGCACCTTGCCCAGGGCGGTGCTGTGCAGCGGCTGCATCGCGCCCACCTCCAGCACCTGCCGGCTGTCGTCCGGGCGGAACACGTGGTGCACGATCAGCACGCCCTGCTGGTGCAGCACCCCCAGATAGGCGCTCTCCCCGCTGGACCGGGCCAGGTCGTCGGTCCATACCAGCGCGCGGGCGCGCAGCTCGTGCACGTCCAGATAACTGTTGCCCAGCCGCAGCAGCTCGGCGCCGAGCTGGTACCGGCCCGAGCGCGGGTCCTGCTCGACGAAGCCCTCCTGCTGGAGGGTGCGCAGCAGCCCGTGCGTCGTTGCCTTGGCCAGCCCAATGGCGGACGCGATGTCGGACAGGCCCAGCCGCCGCTCGCCACCGGCGAGCAGGCGCAGCACCGCCGCGGCACGCTCCAGCGACTGGATGGTCCGGGCCATGGGGCCGCCTCCTCGTTCTCCGCCTTCCGCGCCTGATGTTCGGCATTGTCGAACAACAGCGGGTCATGTCGATACCCCCCAGGGCGGATCTGAGTCTAAGGCCGCCAGTGCGCGCGCGACGTCTCCCCCAGGGACGGTCGGGCCGTTACGCTGAACCGGTGCGCTTCGTCATCGACGCGCATAGCCGACAGCCGTCGCACTCCAGGGAGCATCCCCATGGCCTCGTCCAGCCCGCCGCTCGCCACCCAGACCGATCGAGCCGCCGCCCTGCGAGAGGCCTTCGCCTCCCGCGTCGTCGTCGCGGACGGCGGAATGGGCACCATGCTCCAGGCCCAGGACCCGACGCTGGAGGACTTCCAGCAGCTCGAGGGCTGCAACGAGGTCCTGAACGTCACCCGCCCCGACATCGTCCGCTCGGTCCATCGCGCCTACTTCGAGGCCGGCGTCGACTGCGTCGAGACCAACACCTTCGGCGCCAACCTCGCCGCGCTGGGCGAGTACGAGATCCCCGAGCGCATCGTCGAGCTCTCCCGGGCCGGCGCCGCGATCGCCCGCGAGACCGCCGACGAGTTCACCGCCGGTGACGGCCGCCCCCGCTGGGTCCTGGGCTCCATGGGCCCCGGCACCAAGCTGCCCACGCTCGGCCACGTCACCTACGCCCCGCTCCGCGACGCCTACCAGCAGAACGCCGAGGGGCTGATCGAGGGCGGCGCCGACGCGCTGCTCGTGGAGACCAGCCAGGACCTGCTCCAAACCAAGGCGGCCGTGCTGGGCGCCCGGCGCGCCCTGACCGCCGCGGGCGTGGACCTGCCGCTGCTCGTCCAGGTCACCGTCGAGACCACCGGCACCATGCTGCTCGGCTCCGAGATCGGCGCCGCGCTGACCGCGCTCGAACCGCTCGGCATCGACATGATCGGACTCAACTGCGCCACCGGCCCCGCCGAGATGAGCGAGCACCTGCGCCACCTGTCCCGGCACGCCGGGGTGCCCCTGTCCTGCATGCCCAACGCCGGGCTCCCCGTGCTCGGCAAGGACGGCGCCCACTACCCGCTGAGCCCCGCCGAACTGGCCGACGCCCACGAGTCGTTCATCGGCGAGTTCGGCCTGTCCCTGATCGGCGGCTGCTGCGGCACCACCCCCGAGCACCTGCGGCAGGTCGTGGAGCGCGTGCGGGACCTGCGGCCCGCCGCCCGCGACCCGCGCCCCGAGCCCGGCGCCTCCTCGCTCTACCAGGCGGTGCCCTTCCGCCAGGACACCGCCTACCTGGCCATCGGCGAGCGCACCAACGCCAACGGCTCCAAGAAGTTCCGCGAGGCCATGCTGGCCGGCCGCTGGGACGACTGCGTGGAGATGGCGCGCGAGCAGATCCGCGAGGGCGCCCACATGCTCGACCTGTGCGTGGACTACGTCGGCCGGGACGGCGTGGCCGACATGCGCGAGCTGGCCGGCCGCTTCGCCACCGCCTCCACGCTGCCCATCGTGCTGGACTCCACCGAGCCCGCCGTGCTGGAGGCCGGGCTGGAGAAGCTCGGCGGCCGGGCCGTCATCAACTCGGTCAACTACGAGGACGGCGACGGCCCCGACTCCCGCTTCGCCCGCGTCACCCGCCTCGCCGTCGAGCACGGCGCGGCCCTGATGGCCCTGACCATCGACGAGCAGGGCCAGGCCCGCACCCCCGAGCACAAGGTCGCCATCGCCGAGCGGCTGATCGCCGACCTCACCGGCAACTGGGGCGTGGCCGAGTCGGACATCATCATCGACTGCCTGACGTTCACCATCTGCACCGGGCAGGAGGAGTCCCGCAAGGACGGCGTCAACACCATCGAGGCCATCCGCGAGCTCAAGCGGCGCCACCCCCAGGTGCAGACCACCCTCGGCCTGTCCAACATCTCCTTCGGCCTCAACCCGGCCGCGCGCCTGGTGCTCAACTCCGTCTTTCTCGACGAGTGCGTCCAGGCCGGCCTCGACTCCGCCATCGTGCACGCCGCGAAGATCCTGCCCATCGCCCGGATCGACGCCGAGCAGGTGGAGGTTGCCCGCGACCTGGTCTACGACCGGCGCCGGCCCGACTACGACCCGCTCCAGCGGTTCCTGGAGCTCTTCGAGGGCGTGGACGCCAAGTCCATGAAGGCCGGCAAGACCGAGGAGCTGCTGGCTCTGCCCCTGGAGGAGCGGCTGCGGCGCCGGATCATCGACGGCGAGCGCAACGGGCTGGAGGCCGACCTCGACGAGGCGCTGACCGAACGCCCCGCCCTGGACATCGTCAACGGCACCCTGCTGGCCGGCATGAAGGTCGTCGGCGAGCTCTTCGGCTCCGGGCAGATGCAGCTTCCGTTCGTCCTCCAGTCCGCCGAGGTGATGAAGTCCGCCGTCGCCCACCTCGAACCGCACATGGAGAAGACCGACGACGAGGGCAAGGGCACCATCGTGCTGGCCACCGTGCGCGGCGACGTCCACGACATCGGCAAGAACCTGGTCGACATCATCCTGACCAACAACGGCTACAACGTGGTCAACCTCGGCATCAAACAGCCGGTCTCGGCCATCCTGGACGCCGCCGACGAGCACAAGGCCGACGTGATCGGCATGTCCGGCCTGCTGGTCAAGTCGACCGTGATCATGAAGGAGAACCTGGAGGAGCTCAACCGGCGCGGCATGGCGGCCGACTACCCCGTCATCCTCGGCGGCGCCGCCCTCACCCGCGCCTACGTCGAGCAGGACCTGCACGAGATCTACGAGGGCGAGGTCCGCTACGCGCGGGACGCCTTCGAGGGCCTGCGGCTCATGGACGCCCTCGTCGCGGTCAAGCGCGGCGTCCCCGGCGCCACCCTCCCGGAGCTGAAGCAGCGCCGCGTCGCCCGCCGCGAGGCGCCGCTGCCGGAGGCCGAGGAGACCGGCGCCGCGGCCCGGTCCGCCACCGCCACGGACGTTCCCCTGCCCGCCGCGCCGTTCCTCGGCACCCGTGTGGTCAAGGGCATCCCGCTCAAGGACTACGCGGAGTGGTTGGACGAGGACGCGCTGTTCAAGGGGCAGTGGGGCCTGAAGGCCGCCCGGAGCGACGAGGGCCCCGACTACGCCGAGCTGGTGGAGACCGAGGGCCGGCCCCGGCTGCGCGGCTGGCTGGACCGGCTGCACACCGAGAACCTGCTCCAGGCGGCCGTCGTCTACGGCTACTTCCCCTGCCACGCCGAGGGCAACGACCTGGTGATCCTGGACGAGGACGGCAAGGAGCGCACCCGCTTCACCTTCCCCCGCCAGCGGCGCGGGCGGCGGCTGTGCCTGGCCGACTTCTTCCGCCCGGCCGACAGCGGCGAGACCGACGTCGTCGCCCTCCAGACCGTCACGATCGGCCCCCGGGTGAGCGAGGCCACCGCCGAGCTGTTCGCCGCCGACGCCTACCGCGACTACCTGGAGCTGCACGGCCTGTCCGTCCAGCTCGCCGAGGCCCTGGCCGAGTACTGGCACGCCCGGGTCCGCGCCGAACTCGGCATCGCCGGCCAGGACCCCGAGGCGCTGGCCGGGATGTTCCGCACCGAGTACCAGGGCTGCCGCTACTCGCTGGGCTACCCGGCCTGTCCCGACCTGGAGGACCGCGCCAAGATCGCCGAGCTGCTGGACTCGCGACGGATCGGGGTGACCCTCTCCGAGGAGTTCCAGCTCGACCCCGAGCAGTCGACGGACGCGCTGATCCTTCACCATCCGGAAGCCAACTATTTCAACGCACGCTAGCCCGACCGGGTGATATTGAGGCGGCGCTCGTCGTGGCGCCGCCGTAAACTGAACGGTCCGGTACAGGCCGGCCGCCTCCCGAAGGAGCGGCCGGCCTGCTCGCTCCTCATGGAGGTGTGCGCGGATGACGAGTTCCTTGCCCGCCATCGACACTGCGATCCCCCTCGGCCCCGGCCCGCGGGCCGTCCTGCTCGACATGGACGGCACGCTGGTGGACACCGAGGGCTTCTGGTGGGACGCCGAGGTCGAGGTGTTCGGCGCCCTCGGCCACGAGCTCGCCGAGGAGCACCGCGAGGTCGTGGTCGGCGGCCCCATGACCCGCAGCGCCGGCTACCTGATCGAGGTGACCGGCGCCGACATCACCCTGGACGAGCTGCGCGTCCTGCTGAACGCCACCTTCCTGCGCCGCGTCGACGCGGGCGTCCCGCTGATGCCGGGCGCCCGGCGGCTGCTGACCGAGCTGGCCGCCCACGAGATCCCCACCGCGCTGGTCTCGGCCTCCCACCGCGCCGTCATGGACCGGATGATCGCCTCCATCGGGCCCGAGCACTTCGCGTTCACCGTCGCCGGCGACGAGCTGTCGCACACCAAGCCGCACCCCGCGCCCTATCTGACCGCCGCCGCCCGGCTGGGCGCCGAGCCGGGGGAGTGCGTCGCCGTCGAGGACACGACGACCGGCGTGGCCTCCGCCGAGGCGGCCGGCTGCCGCGTCGTGGCGGTGCCGTCGGTGGCCCCGATCCCGGCCGCCGTCGGCCGCACCGTCGTCGCCTCGCTGGAGGAGGTCGACCTCGCGTTCCTGCGCTCGGTCGCGGCAGCCCCGGTCGCCGGGACGATCGGCCGCCCCGCCGGCCTCGGCCCGGCGGCCTCGCCCGTCCTCCCGTGAGGTTTCTCACCCAGTCCCCGCCCGCGCCCCGGTTCAGTCGCGCCGCGGTCTAGGGTCCGTCTTCGAAGGGGGCGTCCGTCCGTGGGCAGGGCGACCTCTTTGAAGACGGGCCCTGGTGTCGTGGGCCCTCCCGGACCGGAACGTTAGGAAGACACGTGAGGAAACGCGGCCCGTGGGTGGCGCTCCCGCTCGTCGCGGGCCTGCTCGCCGCCCTGCTCACCGGTTGCGGCCTGATCGGCGACGACGGCGCCGGCGAGGGCGAGCCGATCGTGGTCGGCATGACCGACGAGGTGCTGGCCACCGACCCGGCCTCCGGCTACGACCCGGGCTCCTGGCTGGTGTTCAACAACGTCTTCCAGTCCCTGCTCAGCTTCCCGCCGGGCAGCTCGGAACCGCAGCCCGAGGCCGCCGAGAACTGCGGCTTCACCGACCGCGTCAGCCAGCGCTTCACCTGTACCCTCCGCGACGGCCTGACGTTCAGCAACGGCAACGAACTCACCGCGCAGGACGTCAAGTTCTCCTTCGACCGCACCCTGCGCATCGACGACCCCGACGGCCCGGCGGTGCTGCTGTCCTCGATCGACCGGATCGAGACGCCGGACGACACCACCGTGACCTTCCACCTCGACCGGCCCGACGCCACGTTCCCGCAGAAGATCGCCTCCGGCGCCGGGTCGATCGTCGACCACCGCTCCTACCCGCCCGACGAGCTGCGCACCGACGGCGAGGCCGACGGCTCCGGCCCCTACACGCTGGAGAGTTACACGGCGGACGAGGCCGTCTTCGGCGTCAACTCCGACTACCGGGGCCCCGCCGAGGTGCGGAACTCCGGCGTCACGATGCGGCTCTTCCACGGCGACCAGACGGGGCTGAGGGACGCCGTCCAGAGCGGCGCCGTGGACGTCGCCTACCGCGGCCTGGCCGCCGAGGACCTGGCCGACCTGGAGCTGTCGACGATCTCCGGGGAGGACGGGCTCCAGGTCGTCGACGGCACCAGCGCCGAGGTCCAGCACATGGTCTTCAACATGGCCGATCCCGTCGCCGGCGACCCCGGCGTACGCCGCGCCATCGCCCACCTCATCGACCGCGGCATCCTCGTGCGGGACGTGTACCAGCGCACCGCCGAGCCGCTGTACTCGATCGTCCCCGCCGGGATCACCGGCCACAACACCGCGTTCTACGACGCGTACGGCGACGTTCCGCAGCCGGCCCGTGCCGAGGCCGCGCTGCGCGAGTCGGGCATCACCGAGCCGGTCGAGCTGACCCTCTGGGTCACCCCGACCCGGTTCGGCCCGGACACCGAGGCCGCCTTCGAGTACATCGCCCGGCAGCTCAACGACAGCGGCCTGTTCGACGCCACCGTCCGCAGCGTGCCCGCCGACGAGTTCGCCGAGGGCGTGGAGAACGGCGACTTCGGCGTGTATGTGCGCGGCTGGGTGCCGGACTACCCGGACCCGGACAACTTCACCGCGCCCTTCTTCGGCGCGGACAACATCCTCGCCAACGACTACGACTCCCCGCGCATCACCGAGGAGCTGATCCCGCGCACCGCCCGCGAGAGCGACCGCGCGCGGACCGTGGAGGACTTCGGCGCGCTCCAGGACATCGTGGCCGAGGAGCTGCCGCTGATCCCGCTGTGGCAGGGCAAGCAGTACGCCGTCGCCGCCGAGGAGATCTCCGGACTCCAGTGGGCGCTGGACGCCTCCACCGTCTTCCGCTTCTGGGAGATCACCAAGTCGCCCGCCGAGTAGGCAGGTCCGGCCCCTCAGTTGCCCGGCCGACCCCTCAGTTTCCCGGACGGACGAGCCCGCTCTCGTACGCGAACACGGCCGCCTGCACCCGGTCCCGCAGGCCGAGCTTCGTCAGCACGTGCCCCACATGCGTCTTCACCGTCGTCTCACTGACGAACAGGTCCGCCGCGATCTCCGCGTTCGACAGCCCGCGGGCCACCAGCTTCAGCACCTCGACCTCGCGCTCGGTCAGCGTGTTCAGCGCGTCGGGCACCGGCTCCTCGCCCGAGGGCAGCTTGCCCGCGTACATGTCCAGCAGCCGCCGCGTCACGCTCGGCGCGAGCATCGCCTCGCCCGCCGCCACCACCCGGATCGCCTGCACCAGTTCGGCGGCGGGGGCGTCCTTCAGCAGGAACCCGCTGGCCCCCGCGCGCAGCGCCTCCACCACGTACTCGTCCAGGTCGAACGTCGTCAGCACGAGCACCTTCGCCGGGCCGTCCTTCGCCGGACCGGTGATCTGCCGCGTCGCCTCCACCCCGTCCATCCGCGGCATGCGGATGTCCATCAGCACCACGTCCGGCTGCAGCGCGCGCACCTGATCCAGGGCCTGCAAGCCGTCCCCCGCCTCGCCGATGACGGCAAGATCGGGCTCCGCCTCCAGAATCATCCGGAACCCGGTGCGCAGCAGCGGCTGGTCGTCGACCAGCAGGACGCGGATCGGCATGGGAGCACCCTTCGCGTGCGGGGGGACGGGGAACGTCGCCGGAAGCCGGCCCCCATTCTCACTCACGGCGCCGGCTCGACGGCGCCCGGGCACTCCTCGTCCGAACCGGCCCCCTCGGCCGCCGCCTGACCGGGCACCGCCAGCGGCAACTGGTCCTGCACCAGCAGCGGATACGGCGGGGGAGTGCCCCCGAACTCGGGGCAGCGCGACCGGTGGTCGCACCAGTCGCACAGGCGGCCCGGCCGCGGCCGCCAGTCGCCCGTCTCCGTCGCCCGCCGGATCGCCTCCCACAGCGCCAGCAACTTGCGCTCCACGCCCAGCAGATCGGTCTCGTCCGGGTCGTAGGTGAGGATGTCGCCGCTGCCCAGATACACGAGCTGGAGCCGCCGCGGCACGGTGCCGCGCAGCCGCCACAGCACCAGCGCGTAGAACTTCATCTGGAACAGCGCGTCACCCGCGAACTCGGCACGCGGCGCCTTCCCCGTCTTGTAGTCGACGATCCGCACATCGCCCGTCGGCGCGATGTCCACCCGGTCGATGACCCCGCGCAGCCGCAGCCCGGAGTCCAGCTGCGTCTCCACGAACAGCTCCCGCTCCGCCGGCTCCAGCCGCGTCGGGTCCTCCAGCGAGAACCACCGCTCCACCAGCCCCTCCGCCTCGGCCAGCCACTCCGCCAGCCGGCCGGCGTCCATGCCCTCCCCGTCCTCCTCGGCGAAGAGCCGGGCCAGCTCCGGCCGCCGGGCCAGCAGCCGCTCCCACTCCCGCACCACCAGCGAACGGGCCCGCCGCGCGTTCCGCTGCCCCGCCGGGGCGTCGAACACCCGCTCAAGGACGGCGTGGACGACGGTGCCCCGGGTGGCCGCCGCGTTGGGCTCCTCCGGCAGTTTGTCGATCACGCGGAAGCGGTAGAGCAGGGGACACTGCATGAAGTCGGCGGCCCGGGACGGCGACAGCGAGTCGGGAAGCGCGGCGGAGGACCCAGTCATGGAACGAACCCTATGGCGCCGCACTGACAGACAGCCGCATACCATCGACGGCGGGGCCCGCAGCACGGCATGATCGGGCGTGACGCGACGAGGGGAACCGGTGGGAGATTCCGACAGCGACGGCGCACCGCGCGCCGGCGGCCAGCAGGCCCCGGACGAGGCCGGCGAACGCCCCGAGGAGTCCGGCGGCGGGATCCTGATGGGCCGTCTCTTCGGCGTGCCGGTGTACGTCACGCCGAGCTGGTTCGTGGTCACCGCCCTGATCACCTGGTTCTTCGGGAACCAGCTCGACCGCGTGCTGCCCGAGCTGGGCAACGGCCGTTACCTCGTCTCGCTCTTCTTCGCCGTCGCGTTCTACGCCTCCGTGCTGGTGCACGAGCTGGCCCACACCGTCGCGGCCCTCCGGTTCGACCTGCCCGTGCGCCGCATCCGCCTCCAGTTCCGCGGCGGCGTCTCGGAGATCGAGAAGGACTCCGACACCCCGGGCCGGGAGTTCGTCCTGGCCGGCGTCGGCCCGCTGCTCTCGCTCGTCCTCGCCGGGGTCTTCTACCTCGGCATGCAGACCGTCGAGTCCGGCACGGTGCCCGGCGTGCTGCTCACCGGCCTGATGCTCTCCAACCTCATCGTCGCCGTGTTCAACCTCCTGCCCGGCCTGCCGCTCGACGGCGGCCGGATGCTGCGCGCCGTCGTCTGGAAGCTCAGCGGCAGCCCCATGACCGGCACCGTCGCCGCCGCCTGGACCGGCCGCGTGCTGGCCGTCGCCGTGCTGGTCGGCTTCCCGCTGGTCACCATGGAATCGCTCACCGACCGCGAGTCGTTCACCGGCCTGGAGTCCCTGACCAACGCGCTGCTGGCGGCCATCCTGGCGGCCATCATCTGGACCGACGCGGGAAACAGCCTGCGCATGGCCCGGTTCCGCGAGCGGCTGCCCGCGCTCAGCGCCCGCGCCCTCACCCGCCGGGCCGTGCCCGTCACCGCCGAGACGCCGCTCTCCGAGGCGCTGCGCCGGGCCAACGAGGCCGGCGCCCGCGCCCTGGTCGTCGTGGACGGCGACGGCACCCCGCTGTCGCTGGTCCGCGAGTCCGGCATCGCCGGCGTCTCCCAGCGCCTGCGGCCCTGGGTGGTCGTCGGCTCGCTGGCCGAGGACCTCACCGACGGCATGCGGGTGTCCGCCGACCTCACCGGGGAGGCGCTGCTGGAGCACCTGCGCGCCACCCCCGCCACCGAGTACCTGGTGGTCGAGGACACCGGCGAGATCTACGGTGTCCTGTCCGCCGGCGACTTCGAACGCGCCTTCATCGCCGCCATGGCCCGCTCGGCCCCCGCCCCCCGGCCGCGGTCCGCCCCCTGACTTGGGTGGACTAGGCTGAGGCCCATGTCCGAACCGACCGGTGCAGCCCGCCGTCGCGGGCCCTTTCAGGTCGGGGACCAGGTCCAGCTCACCGACCCCAAGGGACGCCACTACACGTTCACGCTCGAAGCCGGGAAGAGCTTCCACACCCACAAGGGCGCCTTCCCCCACGACGAGCTGATCGGCGCCCCCGAGGGAACCGTCGTCCGCACCACCGGAAACGTCGCCTACCTCGCGCTGCGCCCCCTGCTCCCCGACTACGTCCTGTCCATGCCGCGCGGCGCCGCCGTGGTCTACCCCAAGGACGCGGGGCAGATCCTGGCCATGGCCGACATCTTCCCCGGCGCGCGCGTCGTGGAGGCCGGCGTCGGCTCGGGCTCGCTGAGCATGTTCCTGCTCCGGGCCATCGGCGACCAGGGCATGCTCCACTCCTACGAGCGCCGCGCCGACTTCGCCGAGATCGCCCAGGAGAACGTCGCCCGCTACTTCGGCGGTCCGCACCCCGCCTGGCGGGTGACCGTCGGCGACCTCCAGGACCACCTCTCGGACACCGACGTCGACCGCGTCATCCTCGACATGCTCGCCCCCTGGGAGTGCCTGGACGCCGTCTCCAAGGCCCTGGTGCCCGGCGGCATCGTCTGTGCCTACGTCGCCACCACCACCCAGCTCGCGCGCACCGTCGAGACGATCCGTGAGCACGGCACGTTCAACGAGCCGCGCGCCTGGGAGACCATGGTCCGCACCTGGCACGTCGAGGGCCTCGCGGTGCGCCCGGACCACCGCATGATCGGGCACACCGGCTTCCTCCTCACCGCCCGGCGCCTCGCCGAGGGCGTCGCGCCCCCGCTGCGCCGCCGGCGCCCCGCACCCGGCGCATACGGTGCGGACTACACCGGACCGGGTTCCGGCAGCGGCGCGTCCTGACGGAATGATCGCCGGGGAGCCACCCCGCCGTTCCCCGGCGATGTGAGATATGGCACGATGCCGGAACCCGCCGGTCAGGCACTGGGGTCCGGCGTCGCGTCATGTCCCCCCCCGTCACCGCTGTCCTTTGGAGTCCCCCGCGTGCAGCTCCCGGCAGGCCTCGACACCGACCTTCCGCACACCCGCGCCCGCATCCGTCACTGGCTCACCACCGGCGTCGCCCTCGGGGTCGTGACCGGCGCCGCCGCCCTGGTCCAGCCCACGGGCGCCACCGCGAACCAGGGCCCCGTACGCGGCGGCCCGGACCCGGCCGCCGCCGAGTACCCGCTGGACTGCGGGCCCTTGGGCGTGCTCGTCACCGACCAGGCCGAGATCGACCTGGACGCCGACCGGCGGGCCGAGACCATCGCCGTGGTCCGCTGCGACGCCGGTTCCGGCACCCCGCCGCACGGCATGTACGTCCTCGCCGGCGCCGACGACGAGAACGCGGCGCCGCGCGTCGCCGAGACCCTGGTGGACCCCGGGGAGGGCATGACGGTGGACCGGCTGGCCGTCCGCGAGGGCACGATCTCCGTGCGGCTGACCGGCTACTCCTCGCCCGACGTCCCGCGCTGCTGCCCCGACCGGACCCGGGACGTGAGCTGGGCCTGGCGGGACGGCCGGCTGGAGCCGCACGTGATCTCCGAGGCGCCGGCCAGCGTCTGACCGCCGCGGCGGGCTACTCGGCGTCCGGCCCGTACACCTCGGCCCGGTCCGAGACCCGGCGGACGTGGATGCACTGCCCCGGGCAGTCCTTCACCGACTGCGCCACGTCGCGCAGCAGCGGCAGCGGCACCGGCGCGGTCGCCCCGGGCTCGGTGAGCAGCTCGGCCTCCGTGCCCCGCGGGGCCGGCGGCTTCACATAGGCAAGCCCGTCGATGTCGAGTTCGAACACCTCGGGAGCGAGCTGCGCACAGATTCCATCCCCGGTGCAGAGGTCCTGATCGATCCAGACCTCAAGCTCCTCGGCGGCTTCGTTCCGCACGCTCATCGGCCCACCGTTCCTCGTAGCTGTGAATCAAAGGGAGCCATCCCTGACGGGTGTTGACCGCTTACGACCATACAGCGGGCCGCTTTCCAACGGACCATGGTGGGTATTTCCCTGGCGTGGGGGAGTGCGCAAGGGTGAAGATCGGACACACCCCGACCGTGTTTGTGATCTAGGGGTTTCGAACTGCACCGGTCCAGGTAGGGTCTGAAAGCGTCCAGCTCCCCTTGGAGGAGGTGAGGACCGTGGTATCTCAGAATGACGACAGCAACCGCGGCATCCGGTCCGGTCGAGGGTCCGACGACCCGACCCGGGAGATTGCCGACCTTGAGCAGGAGATCACCGTCCTGCGCCGAAAGCTGGCCGACTCTCCGCGCCACACTCGGATTCTCGAGGAGCGGATCGTCGAGCTCCAGACGAATCTGGCCGGGGTTTCCGCACAGAACGAGCGACTGGCGAGCACCCTGCGCGAGGCACGCGATCAGATCGTGGCCCTCAAGGAGGAAGTCGACCGGCTCGCCCAGCCGCCCTCCGGCTTCGGCGTGTTCCTGCGCGGCAACGACGACGGCACGGCCGACATCTTCACCGGCGGCCGCAAGCTCCGGGTCAACGTCAGCCCGAGCATCGAGCTCGGCGACCTCCGGCGCGGCCAGGAAGTCATGCTCAACGAGGCGCTCAACGTCGTCGCCGCCATGGAGTTCGAGCGTGCCGGGGACATCGTCACCCTCAAGGAAGTCCTGGAGGACGGCGAGCGCGCCCTGGTGGTCGGCCACACCGACGAGGAACGGGTGGTGAAGCTCGCTTCGCCACTGATGGACGTGACGCTGCGGGCCGGCGACGCGCTGCTGCTCGATCCCCGTTCCGGGTACGTCTACGAGGTCGTGCCCAAGAGCGAGGTCGAGGAGCTCGTCCTCGAAGAGGTCCCGGACATCGACTACACGCAGATCGGCGGCCTCGGCGGCCAGATCGAGCTCATCCGCGACGCGGTGGAGCTTCCCTACCTGCACCCCGACCTCTTCCGCGAGCACGAGCTGCGCCCGCCCAAGGGCGTGCTGCTCTACGGCCCGCCCGGCTGCGGCAAGACCCTGATCGCCAAGGCCGTGGCCAACTCGCTGGCCAAGAAGGTCGCCGAGGTGACCGGCAAGCCGGCGGGGAAGAGCTTCTTCCTCAACATCAAGGGCCCCGAGCTGCTGAACAAGTACGTCGGGGAGACCGAGCGGCACATCCGGCTGGTCTTCCAGCGGGCCCGGGAGAAGGCGAGCGAGGGCACGCCCGTCATCGTCTTCTTCGACGAGATGGACTCGCTCTTCCGCACCCGCGGCTCCGGCGTCAGCTCGGACGTGGAGAACACCATCGTCCCGCAGTTGCTGTCGGAGATCGACGGCGTGGAGGGCCTGGAGAACGTCATCGTCATCGGCGCCTCCAACCGGGAGGACATGATCGACCCGGCGATCCTGCGGCCGGGACGGCTCGATGTGAAGATCAAGATCGAGCGCCCGGACGCCGAGGCCGCCCGCGACATCTTCTCCAAGTACCTCACGCCCAGGCTGCCGCTGCACGCCGATGACGTCTCGGAGCACAACGGCAGCCCCGAGGCGACCATCGAGGGCATGATCCAGACCGTCGTCGAGCAGATGTACGCCGAGACCGAGGAGAACCGCTTCCTGGAGGTCACGTACGCCAACGGCGACAAGGAGGTCCTGTACTTCAAGGACTTCAACTCCGGCGCCATGATCGAGAACATCGTGGACCGGGCGAAGAAGATGGCCATCAAGGACTTCCTCGACCACAACCAGAAGGGTCTCCGCGTCTCCCACCTGCTGTCCGCGTGCGTGGACGAGTTCAAGGAGAACGAGGACCTGCCCAACACGACCAACCCGGACGACTGGGCCCGCATCTCCGGCAAGAAGGGCGAGCGGATCGTCTTCATCCGCACGCTCGTCACCGGCAAGCAGGGCGGGGACACCGGCCGTTCCATCGACACGGTGGCGAACACCGGTCAGTACCTGTAGCGCATGACACGTCCGGCTGCGGGGCACGCGAGGGCGGGCTCCGCAGCCGGACGTTTTCCCTGTCAGTCCTAAGGAAACCCGCAGTGACCTCCTCACCGCTCCGCGTGTCGCCTAGGCTCGTATCCAGCAGCGGGACGGTGAGGAGCCGCCGCCGGGCAAGGAGGGCCGCATGACTGTACGGCGAGTGATGGGCATCGAAACCGAGTACGGCGTCTCCGTGCCCGGCCACCCGAACGCCAACGCCATGCTCACCTCCTCCCAGGTCGTGAACGCCTACGCGGCCGCGATGCACCGCGCCAGGCGCGCGCGCTGGGACTTCGAGGAGGAGAACCCGCTCCGGGACGCCCGGGGCTTCGATCTGGCCCGGGAGAACGCCGACGCCAGCCAGCTCACCGACGAGGACATCGGACTGGCCAACGTCATCCTGACCAACGGCGCGCGGCTGTACGTCGACCACGCGCACCCCGAGTACAGCGCCCCGGAGACCACCAGCCCGCTGGACGCGCTGCTGTGGGACAAGGCGGGCGAGCGGATCATGGCCGAGGCTGCCCGGCGCGCCGCCGAGGTGCCCGGAGCCCAGCCGATCCACCTGTACAAGAACAACACCGACAACAAGGGCGCCTCCTACGGCACCCATGAGAACTACCTGATGAAGCGGGAGACGCCGTTCTCGGAGATCGTGCGCCACCTGACGCCGTTCTTCGTCTCCCGCCAGGTGGTCTGCGGCGCCGGCCGGGTCGGCATCGGCCAGGACGGCAGCGAGCACGGCTTCCAGCTCAGCCAGCGGGCGGACTACTTCGAGGTCGAGGTCGGCCTGGAGACGACGCTCAAGCGCCCCATCATCAACACCCGCGACGAGCCGCACGCCGACGCGGAGCGCTACCGCCGGCTCCATGTGATCATCGGCGACGCCAACCTGGCCGAGGTCTCCACCTACCTCAAGCTGGGCACGACCGCGCTGGTCCTGTCCATGATCGAGGACGGCTTCATCGCGGTGGATCTCGCCGTGGACCAGCCCGTGCGCACGCTGCACAGGGTCAGTCACGACCCGTCGCTGAAGGAGCTGGTCACCCTCCGCAGCGGCCGGACGCTCACCGCGGTCCAGCTCCAGATGGAGTACTACGAGCTGGCCCGCAAGTACGTCGAGGAGCGATGGGGCGCGGACGCCGACCCGCAGACCACCGACGTGCTCAGCCGCTGGGAGGACGTGCTCGGCCGGCTGGAGCGCGACCCGATGAGCCTGGCCGGCCAGTTGGACTGGGTGGCGAAGCGGGAGCTGATGGAGGGCTACCGACGCCGCGACGGGCTCGGCTGGGACGCGGCCCGCCTGCACCTCGTGGACCTCCAGTACGCCGATGTGCGCCCCGAGAAGGGCCTGTACAACCGGCTCGCGGCCCGCGGCCGGATGACCCGGCTGCTGAGCGACGAGGACGTCCTGCGCGCCCAGGGCAGCCCGCCGGAGGACACCCGGGCGTATTTCCGGGGCCGTTGCCTGGAGCAGTACGCCGACGACGTGGCCGCGGCCTCCTGGGACTCGGTGATCTTCGACCTGCCCGGCCGGGACTCGCTCCAGCGGGTACCCACCATGGATCCGCTGCGCGGGACACGGGAGCACGTCAAGGACTTGCTGGACCGCTGCGCCACGGCCGAGGATCTTGTTCGTGCGCTCTCGGGCGGCTGATTTCCCCCCGATCCGGGAATCATGAAGGTGGTTCCCGGACGTTGTAGCAAAGAAGGGCCGATGTCAGCCCCGGCTAGTAGGGTCTGATCTTGATACGTCGAGCTGAAGCATGGGGTGAGGGAGATGGCGACCAAGGACACCGGCGGCGGCCAGCAGAGGGCGTCGCGCACCAGCGAAGAAGTCGAGGAGCAGACACAGGACGCGGAGGTCTCGGAGGATCTCAAGGAGCGCCAGGAAGCTCTGACGGACGACGTGGACTCCGTGCTGGACGAGATCGACGAGGTTCTTGAGTCGAACGCCGAGGACTTCGTGCGCAGCTTCGTCCAGAAGGGCGGCCAGTAACGCGGCCTCCGGGAGGCCCTGCGACCCGGGTGGATCTTCAGCATGTGACGGGTAGGGTCCGTGGCATACGCTGCCGAAAGCCCCCGGCCGCAGCGCCGGACCGGGGCAGCGGACCGTTTCTCCTACTCGGAAGGAAACCTGTGGCGGCCAACTCCCATGACCAGGGGCGACTCCCGGCGGCCTTCCTGCGGCCGGGGTCCTCCTCTTTCCTGGACTTCCTGTCCGACTACGCCCCGGAGCGGCTGCCGGGCGGCCGGCTGCTGCCGCCGGTGGAAGGGGCGGTGGAGACCGTGCACGGCACGACGATTGTCGCGGCCACCTTCGACGGCGGCGTGGTCCTGGCCGGCGACCGCAGGGCGACCATGGGGAACATGATCGCCCAGCGCGACGTGGAGAAGGTCTTCCCGGCCGACGAGTACTCCGCGGTCGGCATCGCCGGCACCGCCGGGCTGGCCGTCGAGCTGGTCAAGCTCTTCCAGTTGGAGCTGGAGCACTTCGAGAAGGTCGAGGGCCACGTGCTCTCCCTGGAGGGCAAGGCCAACCGGCTGTCCACCATGATCCGCGGCAATCTCGGGATGGCCATGCAGGGGCTGGCCGTGGTCCCGCTGTTCGCCGGCTTCGACCTGGAGCGGGAGACGGGCCGGATCTTCTCCTACGACGTGACCGGCGGCCGTTCCGAGGAGCTCGGGTTCGCCGCCGTCGGCTCCGGCTCGATCTTCGCCCGCGGCGCGCTGAAGAAGCTGCACCGCCCCGACCTGACCGAGCAGCAGACCGCCACGGCCGTGGTCCAGGCGCTGTACGACGCGGCCGACGACGACTCGGCGACGGGCGGCCCCGACCTGACCCGCCGGATCTTCCCGATCGTCACGGTCATCACCGAGGACGGCTTCCGCCGGCTCAGCGAGGCCGAGGTCTCCGAGATCGCGCGCACCGTGCACGAGGGCCGGCTCCAACTGCCCAACGGGCCCCAGGCTCCCGTTCTGTAGATTCCCGCCGTAACGCTGACGACTTCTGACGGACAGGAAGGGACGAGTAGCCGGTGTCGACGCCGTTCTATGTCTCACCCCAGCAGGCCATGGCGGACCGGGCCGAATACGCGCGCAAGGGCATCGCGCGCGGACGCAGCCTGGTCGTGCTTCAGTACGCCGACGGCATCGTGTTCGTCGCCGAGAACCCGTCTCGCGCGCTGCACAAGGTGAGCGAGATCTACGACCGGATCGCCTTCGCCGCGACCGGCAAGTACAACGAGTACGAGAGCCTGCGCATCGGCGGCACCCGCTACGCCGACCTGCGCGGATACACCTACGACCGCGAGGACGTCACCGCCCGCGGGCTGGCCAACCTCTACGCCCAGACGCTGGGCAACATCTTCTCCAGCGCCGCCGAGAAGCCCTACGAGGTGGAGCTGCTGGTCGCCGAGGTCGGCGAGACCCGCGCGGACGACGAGATCTACCGGCTGCCGCACGACGGTTCCATCATCGACGAGCACGGCTCCGTCGCCGTCGGCGGGAACTCCGACCAGATCGGCAGCTATCTCGACCAGCGGCATCGCGACGACATGAGCCTGGGCGAGGCGCTGCGGCTGGCCGTCGAGTCGCTGACCCGCGACAGCAACGGCAGCGAGCGGGAGTTGACGGCCGACCAGCTCGAGGTCGCCGTCCTCGACCGGAACCGCCCGCAGAAGCGGAAGTTCAAGCGGGTGCTGGGCGGTCAGCTCACGCGGCTGCTGGAGGAGCGTTCCGCCGCCGCCCCGGCCGAGGAGTCCGGCGCCGAGGCCGAGGCCGAGGAGAGCGCGCCGGAGGAGTGACCGAAGCGTGGCGCGAGGTGCGCCCCGGGGCCGCGGTGCCCCGGGGCGCACGCGTATCTCCGGTATCTCAGGGTGCCGGAGGGGCCGTTGAGCCGCGCTGCCTCAGCTCCACCGGGAGCACGGTGGTGCCCAGCACCTCGCCGCGCAGCACGGCCAGCAGCGCCCGCATGCCGGCCGCGCCCAGCTCCTCCCCGGGCAGCCGCACGGTGGTCAGCTCGGGCTCCACCGCGGTGGCCATGGTCAGATCGTCGAATCCGGTCACCGACACGTCGTCGGGCACCCGCAGTCCGCGCCGCCGCGCGGCCTTGAGGGCGCCCACGGCCAGCAGGTCGTCGTCGCAGACCAGCGCGGTGGGCCGCGCCGGGCCGGCCAGCGCACGGCTGGCCGCGAGCAGGCCGCCCCGCACGTCGATCGACGCGCGTTCGGTCACCACGACCTCGGCGCCGGGGACCGCCGCGACCTCCTCGGCGAGCACTCCCGCCCGCACCCGGAAGGTCCAGGAGTCCACGTCCGCCGCGATGTGCGCGAACCGCCGGTGGCCGAGTCGCAGCAGATGACCCGCCACCAGGCGCATGCCCGCGGCGATGTCCGGGTTCACGGTGGCGGCGGCCCCGCCGTCCGGCTCGCTGTCCAGCATCACCAGCGGCAGCCCGCCCTCGCTGAGCACCGCCAGCGCCTCGGTGGCCATGGAGGAGGCGACCACGCCGTCGAGCGTGGCGCTCGCCGAGGTGAACGGGTCCGGCGCGGTGCCCACTCCCTCGGGCGAGGGGTAGAGCACGACGCCGACGTCGTCCGCCGCGGCGGCCCGGGCGGCGCCGGCGTGCACGCGGGCGAAGAACTCGTTGGTGAGCGCGGGCACCACCACCAGCGCCGTGCGGGCGCGGCCCAGACGCAGGGTGCGGGCCGCCAGATTCGGCCGGTAGCCCAGCTCCCGCGCGGCGGCGCGCACCGCCTCCGCGCGCGCCGGTGACACCCGGCCGGCCCACCGGTCGCGCAGGACCAGCGAGACGGTCGCCTGGGACACCCCGGCGCGCTCGGCCACGTCCCGGCTGGTCGGCCGGGACGGGATCCACTCCCCGGGCCGCTGCCCGGCCGCGCGTCCGTCGCTCATCGAAGCCGCTCCTGTCGTCCGACTCCCGGAACCGGCCCATCGTACGTAGAATCGTCGAGGTTATACGTAACACTAACGGAGGGTGCGGATATGGCCACGGGCTATCTGGAGCTGCTGCGGGCCCGCCATGTGCTGTGGCTGCTCACCGGCACGCTGGTCGGCCGGCTACCGAACGCCACCGCGGCCCTGGCCGTCGTGCTGTTCGCCCGGGCCGAGGGCAGCAGCTACTCGCTGGCCGGTGTGCTGGCCGCGCTGTACGGGCTCGCCACCGCCGTCGGCCAGCCGCTCCTGGGCCGCCTGGTGGACCTGTACGGGCAGCTCCGGGTGATGCTGCCCGCCGCCGTCGTCTCGGCCCTGGCCATGACCGCGTTCGCCCTGGTGGGCACCGAGCCGCTGGCGTTCTCCTGCGTCGCCGTGCTCGTCGCAGGGCTGGCCACCCCGCCGCTGGAGGGCGGGCTGCGCGCGCTGTGGGCCAGCGTGCTGACCCACGGCGACCGACTGCACCGCGCCTACGCCCTGGACGCGGTGGCGCAGGAGGTGATGTTCGCCGGCGGGCCGCTCCTCGTCATGCTCCTGGTCGCCGTCCTGTCCGAGGCCGCCGCCCTCTACGTCATCAACGCCTTCGGCCTGCTCGGGGCGTTGTGCGTCGTCCTCTCCCGCCCCTCCCGGCGCTGGCGCGCGGCCCCGCGCGAGGCGCACTGGCTCGGCGCGCTGCGCTCGCGGGGGCTGCTCGCCCTGCTCGCCTGCTTCTTCTTCGTCGGCGTGGCCCTGGGCGCCATCGCCGTGGCGGCCGTCGCCTACGCCGACGAGCGCGGCGACGAACTGGTGGCCAGCTACCTGCTGTCCGCCACCGGCGCCGGCGCGCTGGTCGGCGGCCTGTGGTACGGCGCCCGGCACTGGATCGGCGCGGCCGAGACGCGGCTGCGGCTGCTGGTGGCGGCGCTCGCGCTGGGCTTTCTGCCGCTGGCCCTGGCGCCCGGCTCGGTGCCGTTGATGACGCTGCTCGCCGGGGTCGCCGGCCTCTTCCTCGCGCCCGCCCTGGCCTGTTCCTTCGTCGTCATAGACGGCCACGCGCCGACGGGCACCGTCACCGAGGCGTTCTCCTGGCTGGTCACCACGTTCGGGGTGGGCGCCGCCGCGGGCACCGCCGCCGTGGGGCCGGTCATCGAGCAGGGCGGGGAAACGGCCGGTTTCGGCCTGGTGGGCGTGGCCGGTGGTCTGGCGCTGCTCGTGCTGATCGCCACCCGGAGTGTTCTCGCAGCTCCCGGCGGTGGCCGGACCCCGGCCCCGGAAACACAAAATGATCGAAACGCCGCACTCGAACCCGGTTTCAGAAGCGGGCGGCAGGCGTAATGTTCAGTCATGGATCGCCGAATCTTCGGGTTGGAGAACGAGTACGGGGTCACCTGTACGTTCCGCGGGCAGCGACGGCTGTCCCCGGACGAAGTGGCGCGGTACCTCTTCCGCCGGGTCGTCTCATGGGGACGCAGCAGCAATGTGTTCCTGCGCAACGGCGCCCGGCTCTATCTGGACGTCGGTTCGCACCCCGAATACGCCACACCGGAGTGCGACAACGTCACCGAGCTCATCACGCACGACAAGGCGGGTGAGCGCATTCTCGAAGGGCTGCTGGTCGACGCCGAGCGGCGGCTGCACGAAGAGGGAATCGCCGGCGACGTCTACCTGTTCAAGAACAACACCGACTCCGCGGGCAATTCGTACGGCTGCCACGAGAACTATCTGGTGGCGCGGCACGGCGAGTTCTCCCGGCTGGCGGACGTGCTGATCCCGTTCCTCGTCACCCGGCAGCTCATCTGCGGCGCGGGCAAGGTGCTCCAGACCCCGCGCGGCGCGGTCTTCTGCGTCAGCCAGCGCGCCGAGCACATCTGGGAGGGCGTCAGCTCCGCCACGACCCGTTCGCGGCCCATCATCAACACGCGGGACGAGCCGCACGCCGACGCGGAGCGCTACCGCAGGCTGCACGTCATCGTGGGCGACTCCAACATGTCGGAGACGACCATGCTGCTCAAGGTCGGCGCCACCGACCTCGTGCTGCGCATGATCGAGGCCGGCACCGTGATGCGCGACCTCACCCTGGAGAACCCGATCCGGGCCATCCGCGAGGTGAGCCACGACATCACCGGCCAGCGCAAGGTGCGGCTCGCCACCGGGCGGGAGGCGTCGGCGCTGGAGATCCAGCAGGAGTACTACGAGAAGGCGCTCGACTTCTGCGAGCGCCGCGGGATGCGCACCGGGCTGACCGAGCAGGTGCTGGAGCTGTGGGGCCGGGCGCTGGAGGCCATCCGCGCCGAGGAGCTCGACAAGATCAACACCGAGATCGACTGGGTCATGAAGTACCAGCTCATCGAGCGGTACCGGGCCAAGCACAACCTCACGATGTCCCACCCGCGGGTGGCCCAGATAGACCTCGCCTACCACGACATCCACCGTCGCCGCGGCCTGTACTACCTGCTGGAGCGCAAGGGGCAGGCCCAGCGCATCTGCAACGACCTGAAGATCTTCCAGGGCAAGTCGGTGCCGCCGCAGACCACGCGGGCCCGGCTGCGCGGGGACTTCATTCGGCGTGCCCAGGAGCAGCGGCGGGACTTCACCGTCGACTGGGTGCACCTCAAGCTCAACGACCAGGCGCAGCGCACCGTCCTGTGCAAGGACCCGTTCCGGTCGGTGGACGAGCGGGTGGAGAAGCTGATCGCCGGGATGTGAGCCATCCGGGGTGGCGGCCCGGCGGGACGCACAGGAAGAGGCCGTAGGGTGGGGCGGGACCAGCGGGGTCCCGCCCCCGGCCGTGCCTACCCCAAGTTGGACAGATGATCCCCATCAAACGAGCGCGCCGCACCGTCGCGGTGCTGGCCGTGCCCGCCCTCCTGCTGACCGCCGCCTGCGGCTCCGACTCCGAGCCCTCCGGTGGCGACTCGGAGTCCTCCGCCCCCGCCTCCGGGCCGGTGGCGACCGTCTCCGGTGAACCCGACGCGCCACCGGAGATCTCCGTCGACGAGGACGCCGAGGTCGGCTCGGAAACCGTTGTCGAGGTCATCAATGAGGGTGACGGCGCCGAGGTGAAGGACGGGGACTTCCTTCGGGTGGATGTCGTCGGCCGTGTCATGGGTGCGGACATGGAGCTGCTGAACACCTGGAACAGCGCGGCTGAGGGCGAGGAGGGCCCCCGGCAGCAGTTCGTGGTGCAGGTGGGCAGCGCCTCCTCGATGCCCGAGGCCGCGACCACGCCGCTGGTGGGCGCCACCGTGGGCAGCCGGGTGCAGGTCGAGGGGCGGGTCGGGGACATGCTCGGCCCGACCGCGCAGCAGGCCGGGTTCGCCGAGGACGACGGCGTCGTGTGGGTCTTCGACATCGCCGCCGCGGCGACCGTCGACGCCACGGCGCAGGCCGAGGGGGAGCAGGCCGCGACCGCCGAGGGCATGCCCGAGGTGACGGCGGAGGACGGCGGGGCGCCGGCCATCACCATCCCCGAGGGCCAGGACCCGCCGGGCGAGCTCCAGGAGCAGGTCCTCATCGAGGGCGACGGCGCCGAGGTCGCCGAGGGGCAGGGCCTGATCGCCCAGTACGTCGGCGTCACCTGGGCCAACGGGGAGAAGTTCGACTCGTCCTGGGACCGGGAGGCCGCCTCCGGGTTCCAGATCGGCACCGGCTCCGTCGTCGAGGGCTGGGACCAGGGGCTGGTCGGCAAGCACGTGGGCGACCGGGTGCTGCTGGTGATCCCGCCCGACATGGGCTACGGCGACCAGGAGGCGGGCAACGGCGCGATCCCGGCCGGTTCCACCCTGGTCTTCGTCGTCGACATCGTCGGCGTGGTGTGACGGCTCCGTACGCCGGTCACCCGGTCCCGCACAAGCCCCCACAGACAGCGATCGTTCGTAGGAGTGGTTCTTTGTGAGCACTGAGAAGCCCGAGGTCGACTTCCCCGGCGGCGAGCCGCCCGCGGACCTGGAGATCAAGGACCTCTGGGAGGGCGACGGCCCCGTCGCCCAGGCCGGGGCCGAGGTCGCCGTGCACTACGTCGGCGTCGCGTTCAGCACTGGCGAGGAGTTCGACGCGAGCTGGAACCGCGGCACCCCGCTGCGTTTCCGGCTCGGTGGCGGGCAGGTCATCCCCGGCTGGGACCGCGGCGTGCAGGGCATGCGGGTCGGCGGCCGGCGGCAGCTGATCATCCCGCCGCACCTGGCGTACGGCGACGCCGGCGCCGGAGGCGGCCGGATCAAGCCGGGGGAGACGCTGATCTTCGTCTGCGATCTGGTCTCGGCCTGATCGGCACAAGCGGTACGGTGGGCCCATCCCATGCGGGATGGGCCCATTGCGTTGAAGGAGGAGGGGCGACGCGCCGATGGCGATTGCCAAGGCCGAGCGGCTGATGAACCTGGCCCTGTGCCTGCTGGGGACCGGCCGCCCGCTGAGCAAGCGGGAGCTGCGCACCTCCATAGAGGCGTACATCGAGGTCGGCTCCGAGGACGCCTTCAACCGGATGTTCGAGCGCGACAAGGACGACCTGCGCGAGCTCGGCATGATCATCGAGACGGTGGAGAGCATCGAGGGCGATGTCGGCTATCTCGCCCGTCGCGACCGCAACCAACTGCCGCCCGTCACCCTGGACGCCGAGGAGGCCGCCGCGCTGGGCCTGGCCGCCAAGGTGTGGCAGCAGGCCCGGCTCGCCGGGGCCGCCAGCGGCGCCCTCCAGAAGCTGCGGGCCGCCGGGATGCCGCTGGCCGAGGACGAACGCGAGGCGTACAGCGCGCTCGAACCGCGCGTGCCCGCCGGTGAGTCGGCGTTCGAGCCCCTGATGATCGCCTGCCGCGACCGGCGCCCGGTCACCTTCGCGTACCGCAAGTCCAACGCCGCCCGCCCCGAGACCCGGCAGGTCGAGCCCTGGGCGCTGGAGTGCTGGCGCGGCCACTGGTATCTGGCCGGATTCGACCGCGACCGCGGCGCCGTGCGGGTCTTCCGCCTCTCCCGGATCGTCGGCCGCGTCAAGTCGCGCATCGGCTCGTTCATCGCCGAGGTGCCCGGTCAGGTGGCCGTCCGGGAGAGCGTCGCCCGCTGGGCGGGGGAGCACGCCACGGGCCACGCACGGATCCGCCTGCGCTCCGGGGCCGGCTACCCGCTGCGCGCCCGCGCCACCCGCGTCGGGGGAACGGCCGACGGCTGGGACGAGCTGGAGATCCCCTACGGACACGGACTGGGCGCCTGGCTGGCCGAGTTCGGCCCGGATGTGATCGTGCTGGAGCCCGCCGAGCTGCGGGCGGACGTGGTGGACCGGCTGCGCGCGGTCGCCAAGGGCTGAGGAGAGAGGCAGACATGGCGACCACCGCCATCGACCGGACCCGGCGGATGCTGTCCCTGGTGACGTATCTGCGGGAACGGCCGGGCGCCCGCGTGGACGAGGTGGCGCGCGCGTTCGGGATCTCGGAGGACGAGCTGATCTCCGACCTCAACGTGCTGCCCATGTGCGGCACCAGCTTCCGCGGCGGGGACCTGCTGGACATCGACACCGACGGCGAGCACATCTGGTGGCACAACGCGGACGCCGTGGGCTCCGGCACCGGCCAGCCGCTGCGGCTGGCCGCCGACGAGGCGACCGCGCTGCTGGTCGCCGCCCGCGCCGTGGCCACCCTGCCCGGCCTGCGCGACGGGGACCGGGACGCGCTGCTGCGGGCCACCGCCAAGCTGGAGGCGGCGGCCGGTGAGAACGCCGGGGCCAGCTCGCGGCTGTCGGTCACCTTCGAATCCGAGGGCGGGGTCTTCGCGGACGTGGACCGCGCCATCGCCGAGCGCCGCCGGCTGCGCATCCGGTACTACTCGCCCGGCCGGGACGAGCTGACCGACCGGGAGATCGACCCGATCCGGCTGTTCGCGGTCGGTCACACCTATGTCGAGGCATGGTGCCGCCGGACCGAGGCGCGGCGGACGTTCCGGCTGGACCGCGTCGCCCGCATCGAGCTGCTCGACACCCCCGCCGACCCGCCGCCGGTGGAGCCGCGCGACCTCAGCGAGGGGCTGGTGCAGCCGGCGCCCACCGACCCCGAAGTGGTGATCGAGGTGGGGCCCGGCGGGCGCTGGGTCGCGGAGTACTACCCGCACGACGAGGCCGAGGAGCTGCCCGACGGCGGGCTGCGCGTCACGCTGCGCACCCCGGACCCGGCGACGCTGCGCCGACTGGCGCTGCGGCTGGGCGGGGACGGCCGCATCGTGGCCCCGGCCGGGCTGGCGGAGAGCGCGCGGGACGCGGCACGTGCCGCCCTGCGCCTGTACGAGGAGCTGGGGTAACGATGTTCTGGCCGATGTTCCAGCTCGGGCTCGCGTTCTGCGGGGTGGCCGTGCTCGGCGTGCTGGCCGTGCGGGTCGGCATCGAGGTGCGCCGTTTCTCCCGGGCGGTGGGCGACAGCGCCGAGCGGATCGGCCGGGCCGTGGAGGAACTGGAAAGGTCCGCCGAGCCGCTGGCGGCCCGGGCCGGAGCGGTGCGCCGGCCCAACGGCAGAAATAACGCGAAAGAATAGGCCGCCGCTCAGGCATTGCTTTGCGTTCACCCTTGCGCGTTAAGATTGCTGCTCGTGCGGGACGGTCGGGAATGTCCGTGTCCGGCACGGCACGAAGATCATTCCCGGATGAGAGAGTAGACGGACGATATGGGCTCGATCTCACCATGGCACCTCCTGCTCGTCTTCCTCGTCGTCGTGGTCGTCTTCGGCTCCAAGCGTCTGCCGGACACCGCCAGGGCACTTGGCAAGTCCATGCGCATTCTGAAGAGCGAGACGGCGGCCATGAAGAACGACGGCGGCAAGACGGGTTCGGAGACCTCCGCTCCCGGTGACGGCGGGACGGCGCCCAGGACGATCCAGGCGGCTCCCGGGGACACCGAGAGCTCCCGCCCGGTCGAGGAGCCGAAGCGGACCTCCCAGGGCTGACGCCCGCCGCTGGTCACGAGTGATGTCGGCGTCCGGAGTGGTTCCGGCCGCCCCGTGAGATGAGGACGTGGGGTGCCGAAGGCCACACGCAATAAGGAGAAGGACCCCGAGGGGCGGATGCCCCTCACCGAGCATCTGCGCGAGCTGCGCAACCGGCTCGGCATTTCGGTGGCGGCGGTCCTCGTCATCACGATCGTGGCGCTGTTCTTCGCCAAGGACATCATGGATGTCCTCACCGACCCGCTCCCCGAGTGCGACGAGGTGAACGACACCCAGCGTGCCGCGGAGGAGTGCGCCACGCTGACCCAGCAGGGTCTGACGTCCCCCTTCGCCACGTACTTCCGGGTCTCGCTGCTGGTCGGCCTGATCGCCGCGTCGCCGGTGTGGCTCTACCAGGCCTGGGCCTTCATCGCCCCGGGCCTGCACAAGAACGAGAAGAAGTACACCCGTGCCGTCGTCGGCGTCGGCGTCCCACTCTTCCTGGCGGGCGTCTATTTCGCCTACTGGCTGCTGCCGCGGGCCATCCCGGTCCTGCTCAGCTTCAGCGCCGACGGCGTGGAGAACCTGGTCACCGTCGAGGAGCTGCTGGACATCACGGTCCGCATGGCCCTCGCGTTCGGGCTCTCCTTCGAGCTGCCGCTGCTGCTCGTCCTGCTCAACTTCGGCGGGGTCGTCTCGGGCAAGCGGATGGTGAGCTGGTGGCGCTGGATGGTGGTCGGCATCGCCATCTTCGCCGCCGCCATCACCCCCACCGACATGATGTCCATGATCGCCCTCCAGGTGCCGGTCACCGGGCTGTACTTCATCGCCTGCGGCATCGCCCTGCTCAACGACCGGCGCAGGGGCCGGCGGGACCGGGACGCGGAGCTGAGCGACGAGGAGGCGTCCGAGCTCGACCTGACGCCGTCCACGATCGAGCCCGTGGAGCGGGTCACCGCGGCCGGCGGCGACGACGTGCGCTCCTCCCGGCTCAACGGCTTCGACGACGCGACGTGACCCGTACGGGCCGCGGGTGAGCGGTGAGATCACGCTGCTGGTCAATCCGGCGGCGGGCCGGGGGAACGCCGACGGCGCGGCGCTGCGCGCGGCCCGCGTCCTGCGTGGCGCCGGGTTCCTGGTGCGCGGCGTCGTCGGCGAGGACGCGCGGGACGCCGTGCGGCGCGCCCGCGCCGCCGTCGCGGGCGGCACCGGGGCCCTGATCGCCGTCGGCGGGGACGGCATCGTCTCCCTCGCCCTGCAGGCCGTGGCCGGCACCGGGACGCCGCTGGGCATCGTCCCGGCGGGCACGGGCAACGACACCGCCCGCGCCTGTGGGCTGCCGCTCGGCGACCCGGACGCGGCCGGCGAGGTCGCCGCCGCCGCGCTGAAGGCGGGCACGACCCGCGCGCTGGACCTGGGCCGGGTCGGCGAGAGCTGGTTCGCGAGCGTGCTGGCCTCCGGCTTCGACTCCCGCGTCAACGACCGGGGCAACCGGATGCGTCACCCGCGCGGACGGCTGCGCTACGACCTGGCGATGGTCGCCGAGCTGGCCGGGCTGCGGACGGTTCCCTACCGGATGCGGCTGGACGACGGGCCGTGGCGCGAGATCGACGCTACGCTCATCGCCGTCGGCAACGGTCCGAGCTACGGCGGCGGCATGCGGATCTGCGCCGGGGCCCGGCTCGACGACGGGCTCTTCGACATCACCGTGGTGGGCGAGGTCGACCGGCGGACCCTCCTGCGCGTCTTTCCCCGCGTCTACCGGGGCACCCACCTCGGGCACCCGGCGGTGTCCGTGTTCCGGGCGGCCAGGGTGACGCTGGAGGCCCCGGGCGTCACCGGTTACGCGGACGGCGAACCGCTCGGCCGGCTGCCGCTGACCGCCGAGTGCGTACGCGGCGCGGTGCGGCTGCTGGCAGCTCCCGCGCCCGGTCCCGCCGGGGACTAAAGTCCCCGCGTGGGCGGGGGGTCGGGCCGGTAGGCTCGTAAGCACAATGACCGACCACATGTCCCCTGCTGAGCGCTACTCCGCCGCACGGCGGCGTGCCACCGAGCAGGCTTCCGCGCTCGCCGCGTTCCGCGAGCTGTACGACTTCGGTCTTGACCCGTTCCAGATCGAGGCGTGCCAGGCCCTGGAGGCCGGCAAGGGTGTGCTGGTCGCGGCGCCCACCGGCTCCGGCAAGACGATCGTCGGGGAGTTCGCCGTGCACCTGGCCCTCGCCCAGGGCCGCAAGTGCTTCTACACCACCCCGATCAAGGCCCTGTCGAACCAGAAGTACACCGATCTGGTCAAGCGCTACGGCGCCGACCGGGTCGGGCTGCTCACCGGTGACAACAGCGTGAACTCCGAGGCGCCGGTGGTCGTGATGACCACCGAGGTCCTGCGGAACATGCTCTATGCCGGCTCCCAGTCGCTGCGCGGGCTGGGCTATGTCGTGATGGACGAGGTCCACTACCTCTCCGACCGCTTCCGGGGCGCGGTCTGGGAGGAGGTCATCATCCATCTCCCCGAGTCCGTGACCCTGGTGTCGCTCTCGGCGACCGTGTCCAACGCCGAGGAGTTCGGCGACTGGCTGGACACGGTCCGTGGCGACACCGAGGTCATCGTCTCCGAGCACCGCCCGGTGCCGCTGTGGCAGCACGTGCTGGCCGGGCGCCGGCTGTACGACCTGTTCGAGGAGTCCGGCGAGAAGCGCGAGGTCAACCCGGACCTGCTGCGCATGGCGCGGATGGAGAACAGCCGGCCGTGGGTCGCCCGCGACCGCTACCGCAACGCCCGGGACCGGCGGCGCGCCGCCGACCGCGAGCGCGAGAAGCGGCAGCGGGCCCGCATCTACACGCCCAGCCGGGTCGAGGTCATCGACCGGCTGGACGCCGAGGGGCTGCTGCCGGCGATCACGTTCATCTTCAGCCGGGCGGGCTGCGAGGCCGCCGTTCAGCAGTGCCTCAGCGCCGGACTGCGGCTGAACGACGCCGAGGCGCGGGCCCGGGTGCGGGAGATCGTGGAGCGGCGCACCGCCGCGATCCCGGATGAGGACCTGCACGTCCTGGGCTACTTTGAGTGGCTGGAGGCGCTGGAGCGGGGCATCGCCGCGCACCACGCGGGCATGCTGCCGACGTTCAAGGAGATCGTCGAGGAGCTGTTCGTGCGCGGCCTGGTCAAGGCCGTCTTCGCCACGGAGACGCTGGCCCTGGGCATCAACATGCCAGCGCGCTCGGTGGTCCTGGAGAAGCTCGTCAAGTGGAACGGCGAGCAGCACGCGGACATCACGCCCGGTGAGTACACGCAGCTCACCGGCCGTGCCGGGCGGCGCGGCATCGACGTCGAGGGCCACGCGGTCGTGCTGTGGCAGCGCGGCATGGACCCGGCGGCCCTGGCCGGGCTGGCGGGGGCGCGCACCTATCCCCTGCGGTCGTCGTTCAAGCCGTCGTACAACATGGCGGTCAACCTGGTGGCGCAGTTCGGCCGGCACCGGTCGCGGGAGCTGCTGGAGACCTCGTTCGCGCAGTTCCAGGCGGACCGGTCGGTTGTCGGGATCTCCCGGCAGGTGCAGCGCAACGAGAACGGGCTGCGCGGGTACGAGGAGGCGATGACCTGCCACCTGGGCGACTTCCAGGAGTACTCCGCGCTGCGGCAGGCGCTGAAGGACCGCGAGACGGAGCTGGCGAGGCAGGGTGTCGCGCAGCGGCGGGCCGCGGCGCACACCTCGCTGGAGCAGCTTCGACCGGGCGACATCATCCAGGTGCCGACGGGCAAGTTCGCCGGGCTGGCGCTGGTGCTGGACCCGGGCGTGCCGGCCGGCCGGAGCCCGGGGCACCGCGGGCACGACGCGCACGACGGGCCGCGTCCGCTGGTGCTCACCGAGCAGCGGCAGGTCAAGCGGCTGGCGTCGATGGACTTCCCGGTGCCGGTGGAGGCGCTGGACCGGATGCGCATCCCCAAGTCGTTCAATCCGCGCAGCCCGCAGTCCCGGCGCGATCTGGCCTCGGCGCTGCTGGCCAAGGCGGGGCACGTCGTGCCGCGCCGGCACCGCAAGCAGCGCTCCGCGGCGGCGGACGACGCCGAGATCGCGCGGCTGCGGCAGGCGATCCGCGTGCACCCGTGCCACGGCTGCGACGAGCGCGAGGACCACGCCCGCTGGGCCGAGCGGTACCACCGGCTGGCCCGGGACACCCGGCAGTTGGAGCGGCGGATCGAGGGCCGGACGAACACCATCGCCCGCACCTTCGACCAGGTCGCCGCGCTGCTGACGGAGCTGGGCTACCTGCGGGGCGACGAGGTCACCTCGGACGGCCGCCGACTGGCCCGGCTCTACGGCGAGCTGGACCTGCTGGCCAGCGAGTGCCTGCGGGACGGCGTGTGGGAGGGGCTGGGCCCGGCGGAGCTGGCGGCCTGCGCCTCGGCGCTGGTCTACGAGGCCCGCAGCGCGGACGACGCCCCGGCGCCGGAGGTGCCCGGCGGCCGGGCGCGGCAGGCGCTGGCCGACATGGTGCGGATCTGGGGCCGGCTGGACGCGCTGGAGGAGCAGCACCGCATCAGCCAGGCGACGGGTGTCGGCCAGCGGGAGCCGGACCTCGGCTTCGCCTGGCCCGCCTACCGCTGGGCGCAGGGCCACGGCCTGGACGAGGTGCTGCGCGACGCCGATATGCCGGCCGGTGACTTCGTGCGCTGGTCGAAGCAGGTCATCGACGTGCTGGGCCAGATCGCGGCGGCGGCGCCGGAGGGCGGCACCGTGGGATCGACCGCCCGCAAGGCGGTCGACAAGATGCTGCGCGGCGTGGTCGCCTACAGCTCGGTCGGCTGAACGGCCGCACGCCGCCGGCCCCGGACCACCCGTCCGGGGCCGGCGGCGGCTTGTCAGCGGTCCAGGGCGGCGAGCAGGCGGGTCAGTGAACCGCCAAGGCCCCAGCGCTCGTTGAGCGCGTCCAGCGTGGCCGGGTCGCGGGGGGCACGGGGCAGCGCCGGGGCGCGCGCGGGCAGCGGCACCTCGGTGGCGACGCGCACCACGCGCGGGGCGACGGCCAGATAGGGCAGCGCCTCGGTGAGCCGCTTGCGCTGGGTGGGGGTGAACGAGGCGCCGGGGTCGTCCAGGGCCTTGATGACGGTGACCAGGTCGCCGTACCGCTCCAGCAGCCGGGCCGCCGTCTTCTCGCCGATGCCGGCCACGCCGGGCAGCCCGTCGCTGGGGTCGCCGCGCAGCACGGCGAGGTCGGCGTAACCGGGGCCGTTCACCCCGTATTTCTCCCGCAGCGCCGCCTCGTCGAAGGTGGCGAGGGTGGCCATGCCCTTGACCGGGTAGAGCACGCGGACCCCTCGTGCGTCGTCGATGAGCTGGAACAGGTCGCGGTCGCCGGTGACGACGTCGACCGGTCCGGTGGCGCGGGTGGCGAGCGTGCCGATGACGTCGTCGGCCTCGTAGCCGGTCGCGCCGAGCCGGACGATGCCCAGCGCGTCCAGCACCTCCTCGATGACCGGCACCTGCGGGGTGAGCGTGTCGGGAACGACCTCGGTGTCGGGTCCGATCGCGGCCTCCTCGGCGACCCGGTGTGCCTTGTAGGAGGGGATCAGCTCCACGCGCCAGGCGGGGCGCCAGTCCTCGTCGAGACAGGCGACGAGGTCGTCGGGCCGGTGGTCGCGCACCAGCCGGGCGATGAAGTCGAGCAGGCCGCGCACCGCGTTGACGGGGGTCCCGTCGGGGGCGCGGACCGACTCCGGAACGCCGTGGTAGGCGCGGAAGTAGAGCGAGGCGGTGTCGAGCAGCATCAGTCGTCTGGTCACACCCCGGATCATGCCGTACGGCGGGGGCCGGAGACCCGCCCTCCGGTGTCCGAAAAGTCGTTTGGTATGCTAAGTATTAACGCTTTCTTGACGCTCATTTGACCGAGCCGTCCGGACGCCATAGGAGGAGCCATCCGCTTGTTGACGCCCGCCCGACCCGGCCGCCGTACGTTCTTCGCCCTGCCGCGCGGCGGGTGACGGCCATGGGACACGCCGACACCCTGCTCGCGATGGGCGGCGCCTTCGTCGCCGCCGCGATCCTCGCCCGCCTCGGCGGCCGCATCGGGCTGCCCACGATCCCGCTGTTCATCCTGGCCGGGATACTTCTCGGCCCCAACACTCCCGGTTTCGTGCTCCTGGAGGACCCGCACGATCTGGAGATGCTCTCGGCTCTCGGCCTGGTGCTGCTGCTGTTCTACCTGGGCCTCGAATTCCACATGGAGGACCTGCGAACCGGCGGCCGCAAGATGGTCGTCGCCGGCTCCGCCTATCTCGCGCTGAACGTCGGGGCCGGCCTGGCCTTCGGGTTCGCGCTGGGCTGGGGCACCTCCGAGGCCCTGGTGCTCGCCGGTGTGCTGGGCATCTCGTCCTCGGCCATCGTCACCAAGATCCTGGTCGACCTCGGCCGCATCGGGAATCCGGAGACCAAGCCCATCCTCGGCATCATCGTCGTCGAGGACATCTTCCTCGCCCTGTACCTGGCGGCCCTCCAGCCGGTGATCTCCGGCGCGGACGACGTGGGCGCCATGCTCGCGGACATGGGGAAGGCGTTCGGCTTCCTGGTGCTGCTCGCCGTGGCCGCGCGCTGGGGCACCGGCGTCATCGGCCGTCTCTTCGCCACCAGGGACGACGAGCTGCTGGTGATCTCCTTCCTCGGCGCGGCCGTGCTCGTCTCCGGAGTGGCCGAGAAGTTCGGGGTGGCCGACGCCATCGCGGCGTTCATGGTCGGCCTGATCCTCGGGAACACCGGGTCCGGGGACCGCATCCGGGAGCTGGTCCACCCGCTGCGGGACGCCTTCGCGGCAATCTTCTTCTTCGGCTTCGGCCTGTCGATCGACCCCGGCGACCTGCCGAGCGTCATCTGGCCGGTGCTGATCGCCCTGCTCGTCACCATCTCGATGAACGTGCTGGCCGGGCTGTTCACCGCGCGGGTCTACGGCTTCGGCCCCCGGCCCACCGCGAACGCCGCCACCACGCTGCTGGCCCGCGGCGAGTTCGCGCTGATCCTGGCCACGATGGCGGCCGCCGCCGGGCTCGACGAGCGGCTGTCCCCGTTCATCGCGGGCTATGTGCTGATCCTCGCCGTCATCGCCCCGCTGGTCGCCGGTCGGTCGCACTGGTTGGCCCGGCTGCTGCCGGGCGGCCGGGCCGACGCGGAACGGTACACGGAACGGGAGGCCGCCGAGGCGGGGGCGGCCCGGTCGGCGCCCTGACGGCGCCCGGCCGGGGGCGGTCGCGCGGTGGTCAGTCGGCCGCCGCGGTGGTCAGGGCCCGCATCACGCTCGTGTCCTCGCCCGCCTCCGGGTGCCACTGCACGCCGAGGACGAAGCCGTCCGCGGCCGGGAGTTCGACCGCCTCCACCGTGCCGTCCGCCGCGACGGCCGACACCACCAGGCCCCGGCCCAGCACGTCCACCGCCTGGTGGTGGTAGGTGGGCACTCGCACCGGGCCCGGCAGCGCGGCGGCCAGCCGCGTGCCGGGCACCGGCCGCACCTCGTGCGCGCCGAAGGTTCCGGGCAGGCCGGCGTGGTCGTCCAGGTGCTGGCGCAGCGTGCCGCCGAGGGCGACGTTCAGCAACTGCATTCCGCGGCAGATGCCCAGCAGCGGCACCCGCAGGTCCAGGGCGGCGCCGATCAGCGCCAGCTCCCAGGCGTCGCGCTCCGGCGCGGGCGGCCCGCAGCGCGGATCCCGCCGCGCGCCGTACCGCTCCGGGGCCACGTCCGGCCCGCCCGCGATCACCAGCCCGTTCAGCCGGGCCACCGTCGCCCGGGCCGCCGCCGGGTCCTCGTCCGGCGGCAGCAGGGCCGCCAGCCCGCCCGCGCGCTGGACCAGCCGGTGGTAGCCCGCGGGCAGCAGCGCCGCGCGTTGCTCCCACACCCCCCAGCGCGCCGGCTCCAGATAGGTGCTGACGCCGATGAGGGGCCGGTCCACGGACGTTCTCCCTTCAGTCACGGGCCAGTTCGGCCTCGGCCTCGGCGAGCGCCGCGAACTCCTCCTCGGGCGCGGCGGCCACCAGGCGGTGCCGACTGTAGAAGGCGAAGTAGCCGGCCGCCACCGCGTACACGCCCAGCGCGATGAACGCCGCGTCGTGGTCCACCAGGAAGGTGGCCACCAGCGCGGCCAGCGCCAGCACGAAGGCCACGCCGGAGGTCACGATGCCGCCCGGGGTGCGGTACGGCCGCGGCAGGTCCGGCTCGCGGCGGCGCAGCACGATGTGCGAGAGCGTCATCAGGGCGTAGGAGATGGTGGCGCCGAACACCGCCACGTTCAGCAGCCGGGCGCCGTCGCCGTCGGCCACCACCGCAAGCGCGAAGCCGAGCGCGCCGGGGATCAGCAGCCCGAGATAGGGCGCCTTGCGGCGGCTGGTCAGCGACAGGAAACGCGGCAGGTAGCCCGCCCGGGAGAGCGCGAAGAGCTGCCGGGACCCGGCGTAGACGAGGGAGAAGAACGACGCCACCAGGCCCGCGAGCCCCGCGTAGTTGACGAACCGGCTCAGCGCTGTCGCCTCGCCGTCCGGTTCCAGCGCGGCCACCAGCGGATTGCCCTCGGCCTGCACGGCGGCCGAGCCGCGCGCGCCCGCCGCGGCGAGAAACGTCACCACCGCGAGCACCAGCAGGACGCCGATCGCCCAGGCCATCGCCCTCGGCAGGGTGCGCACGGGGTCGCGCGTCTCCTCGGCCGCCAGCGGCACGCCCTCCACGCCCAGGAAGAACCACATGCCGAACGGGAACGCCGCCCAGATCCCCATCAGCCCGAACGGCAGCCACGAACTGGCGCCGACGGCCTCGTCGTCCACCGGGATGTCGTCCAGCGAGCCGGCGCTGAACTCGGTGAACGCGCCCACCGCGAACACCACCAGCGCGGCCACCGCGATCGCCGTCACGATCAGGCTGAAGCGCAGCGCCTCGCCCACGCCCCACAGGTGGATGGCCAGGAAGATCACGAAGCAGCCCAGATAGACCGGCCAGCCGGAGGTGAGGCCGAAGAGGTCGAGGGACTCCACATAGTCCCCGATGAAGATCGCGATCGCGGCGGGCGCGAGCACGAACTCGATGAGGATCGCCGTGCCGGTCAGGAACCCGCCCCAGGGGCCGAGCGCGCGCCGCGCGAAGCCGTAGCCGCCGCCCGCCGTCGGCAGCACGGACGCCAGCTCGGCCAGGGCGAACACCATGCAGGTGTACATCAGGCCCATCAGCACGGTGGCCACCGCGAGCCCGCCGAAGCCGCCCTCCGCCAGCCCGAAGTTCCAGCCGGCGTAGTCGCCGGAGACGACATAGGCGACCCCGAGCCCGGTCAGCAGCAGCGGCCCGGCGCTGCCGGTGCGCAGCGTCCGGCGGCTCAGATAGGCGTCCTCGGGGGAGTCGGGGCCGCCCGGCGGCGGCGTTCCGGGTATCGCGGTACTGGACTCGGTGCCTTCGGTCATGGGCCGCTCCTGCCTCGTGCCGCAAAGGTCTGGTCGCACACCATTGCGGCTCCGGCGGCGAGGGCGCAAGACCCCGTGCGTAAAAGCGCGGTTACGGCCGAGGCCGGCGCGCGGGGGCGCGCGCGACCGGGCGCCGGGCGGGTCCGCCGACGGCCCGGCCGGGGCGTGGTCAGGAGAGAAAACCGCGCAACAGGGCCGCCGTTCCGGCACAGTGCTCGCGCATCACCTCGCGCGCCCCGTCCGCGTCGCCCTCCGACACGGCCTCCACCAGCGCCGCGTGCTGCGCCTGGGAGTGCTCCAGATTCCGCACCAACAGCGGGATGCAGTCCAGCAGTTCGTTGAGCTCCGCGCGGACCGCGGCGTAGTGCGCGGCCAGCGACGGCGAGCCGGACAGCTCCGCCAGCGTCAGATGCAGCAGCGTGTCCGCGCGCCGGTAGCCGGCCGGCGTCGCCTCCCGGGTCCCGGCCAGAGCGTCGCGCAGCCGCCGCGCCGCGGCCTCGTCCGGGCCGTTCTCGGCGCACAGCCCGGCCGCGCCCACGTCCAGCACCTCGCGCATCCGCAGCGTGTCCTCCACGTCCACGTCCGCCAGGCGCCGCCGCAACTCGTCCCGCGCGTCGCGCGCCGGCTCCGGGCGCGGGCGCACGAACGTGCCGCCGTAGCGCCCCCGCCGGCTCTCCACCAACCCCTCGTCCTGAAGCGCCTTCAGCACCTCGCGCAGCGTGACCCGGCTGACCCGCAGGCGCGTCGCCAGGTCCCGCTCGGCCGGCAGCCGGCCGCCCTCCGGCACCAGGCCGAGCCGCAGCACCTGGAGTATCTGCGCCAGCGCCTCCTCGAAGCCGTTGCCCGCGCGGACCGGCCGCAGCACCCCGGCCAGCCGGTCGTGGGCCGGCGCGTCCCCGCCGTCGTCCATCGGACCTACTTCCCAATCAATGGTCTGCGCCGCTACCTTATGGCCTCCGGCCGAAGCGACAGGAGGCCCACCGACGTGACGACGCACACGCCCCCGCTGCCCGTCGAGGAACTGCGGGGCCTGGTCGACCTCGGCGACATCGACACCGTGGTCCTCGCCTTCACCGACATGCAGGGCAGACTCCAGGGCAAGCGGTTCGCCGCCCGCTTCTTCCTGGACGAGGTCCTGCCGCACGGCACGGAGGGCTGCAACTACCTGCTCGCCGTGGACGCCGACATGAACACGGTGGACGGCTACGCCATGTCCTCCTGGGAACGCGGCTACGGCGACTTCGCCATGCGCGGCGACCGCGCCACCCTGCGCCGGGTGCCCTGGCAGCCCGGCACCGCCATGATCACCGCCGACCTCGCCTGGCCCGACGGCACGCCCGTGGCCGCCTCGCCCCGCCAGATACTGCGCCGCCAGCTCGACCGCCTCGCCGACCGCGGCTGGACCGCCCACGTCGGCACCGAGCTGGAGTTCATGGTCTTCCGCGACACGTACGAGCACGCCTGGAACGCCGCCTACCGCGGCCTGACGCCCGCCAACCAGTACAACGTCGACTACTCCGTGCTCGGCACCGCCCGCGTCGAGCCGCTGCTGCGCCGCATCCGCAACGAGATGGGCGCCGCGGGCATGGTGGTGGAGTCCGCCAAGGGCGAGTGCAACCTCGGCCAGCACGAGATCGCCTTTCGCTACGCCGACGCCCTCACCACCTGCGACCAGCACAGCATCTACAAGACCGGCGCCAAGGAGATCGCCGCCCAGGAGGGCGTCGCGCTCACGTTCATGGCCAAGTTCGACGAGCGCGAGGGCAATTCCTGCCACATCCACTTCTCCCTGCGCGACCAGGCGGGCCGGCCCGTCTTCGCCGACCCCGCCGCACCGGACGGGATGTCGGCCACGATGCGCCACTTCCTCGCCGGGCAGTTGGCCGCCCTGCGCGAACTCACCCTGCTGTACGCGCCGAACATCAACTCCTACAAGCGCTTCCGCCCCGGCTCCTTCGCCCCCACGGCCGTCGCCTGGGGCCCGGACAACCGCACCTGCGCCCTGCGCGTGGTCGGCCACGGCCCCGCCTCGCTGCGGCTGGAGAACCGGCTGCCCGGCGGCGACGTCAACCCCTACCTGGCCGTCGCCGGCATCATCGCGGCGGGCCTGCACGGCGTGGACAACGAGCTCGAACTCCCCGAGCCCTGCACCGGAAACGCCTACGCCGCCGACGCCCCCCAGGTCCCCGCCACCCTGCGCGACGCCGCCGCCCGCTGGGCCGAAAGTCCGCTCGCCCGCGCGGCGTTCGGCACCGAGGTCGTCGACCACTACCGCAACATGGCCCGCGTCGAGCAGGACGCCTACGACACCGCCGTGACCGACTGGGAGCGGTTCCGTTCCTTCGAGCGCATGTGAGGACAACGATCGCCGTGCAGGAGCAGCCCGTGGACGCGCCGCCCGAGCACCGGGTGGTCAACCCGGCCACCGAGGAGGTCATCGCCACCGTCCCCGCCACCTCGCCCGCCGCCGTGGACGCCGCCGTCCGGCGCGCCGCCCGCGCCCGGCGGACCTGGGCCGCCCTCGCCCCGGCCGACCGGGCCCGGCTGCTGCGCCGGTTCGCCGCGGCCGTCGACGCGGCGGTGCCGGAGCTGGCCGGCCTGGAGGTCCGGGAGGCCGGGCACCCGGTCGCCGCCGCCCGCTGGGAGGCGGGCAACGTCCGCGACCTGCTGGACTACGCCGCCGGGGGAGTGGAGCGGCTGACCGGGCGGCAGATCCCGGTCGCCGGCGGCCTGGACGTCACGTTCCACGAACCCCTCGGCGTCGTCGGCGTGATCGCCCCCTGGAACTTCCCCATGCCCATCGCCGCCTGGGCCACCGCCCCCGCGCTCGCCGCCGGGAACGCCGTCATCCTCAAGCCCGCCGAGACCACCCCGCTGACCGCGCTGCGGCTGGCCGAACTGGGCCTGGCGGCCGGGCTGCCCGAGAACCTCTTCCAGGTCCTGCCCGGCGCCGGCCCGGTGACCGGCGCGGCCCTGGTGGACCACCCCGGCGTCGCCAAGATCGTGTTCACCGGCTCCACGGCCGTCGGCAAGGCGGTCATGGCCCGCTGCGCGGCCCAGGTGAAGCGCGTGACTCTCGAACTCGGCGGCAAGAGCCCCAACATCGTCTTCGCCGACGCCGACGTGGCCCGCGCCGCCGCCACCGCGCCCGGCTCGTTCCTCGACAACACCGGCCAGGACTGCTGCGCCCGCAGCCGCATCCTGGTCCAGCGTCCGGTCTACGACCGCTTCCTCGAACTCCTCGAACCGGCCGTCCGCGCCGTCACCGTCGGCGACCCGGCCGACCCGGACACCGCCATGGGCCCGCTGATCTCCGCCGCGCACCGGGACCGCGTCCGCTCCTACGTCCCCGAGGACGCCCCGGCCGCCATCCGCGGCGAGATCCCCGCCGGCCCCGGCTACTGGTACCCCGCGACCGTGCTGGAGGCGCACCGGGCGGGCGACCGCGCCGCCGCAGAGGAGATCTTCGGGCCGGTCGCCGTCGTCACCCCCTTCGACGACGAGGCCGAGGCCGTCCGGCTGGCCAACGCCACCGACTACGGGCTGTCCGGCTCCATCTGGACCCGGGACGCCGCCCGGGCCATCCGCGTCTCCCGTGCCGTCGCCGCGGGCAACCTCTCGGTCAACTCGCACAGCAGCGTCCGTTACGCCACGCCCTTCGGCGGGTTCAAGCAGTCGGGCCTGGGCCGCGAGCTGGGCCCCGACGCGCTGGCGGCGTTCACCGAGACCAAGAACGTCTTCCTCAGCACCGAGGACGGCTGAGGCGGGCGCAGAAGCGAGCAAGGAGAAGAGATGACAGAAACCTCCGTGGTCAGCCGCCGGCTCGTCGGCCGCACCGCCGTGGTCACCGGCGCCGGCAGCGGCATCGGCCTGGCCACCGTCCGCCGGCTGGCCGCCGAGGGCGCGCACGTCGTCTGCGCCGACGTGGACGCCGAGCGCGGCGCGGCGGCCGCGGCGGAGACGGGCGGCCGTTACGTGGCCACCGACGTCACCGACCCGGACCAGGTCGAGGCGCTGTTCCGCACCGCGCACGACACGTACGGCTCGGTCGACATCGCCTTCAACAACGCCGGCATCTCGCCGCCCGACGACGACTCCATCCTCACCACCGGGCTGGACGCCTGGCAGCGCGTCCAGCAGGTCAACCTCACCTCGATCTACCTCTGCTGCAAGGCCGTCATCCCCTACATGCGCCGCCAGGGCCGGGGTTCGATCATCAACACCGCGTCGTTCGTCGCCGTGATGGGCGCCGCCACCTCCCAGATCAGCTACACCGCCTCCAAGGGCGGCGTCCTGGCGATGTCCCGCGAACTGGGCGTGCAGTTCGCCCGCGACGGCATCCGCGTCAACGCCCTGTGCCCCGGCCCGGTCAACACCCCGCTGCTGAAGGAGCTGTTCGCCAAGGACCCGGAACGCGCCGCGCGCCGCCTGGTCCACGTGCCGATGGGGCGGTTCGCCGAGCCCGAGGAGATCGCCGCGGCCGTGGCGTTCCTCGCGAGCGATGACGCGTCGTTCGTCAACGCCGCCGAATTCCTGGTGGACGGCGGTATTTCCGGCGCTTATGTGACCCCTTTGTAGGGGAAGGGGTGGTGGCCGTCACGCGCCGCTTGTGAGAAGTTCAACGGTGTGAGCATGACGACTCCCCCCGGGTGGTACCCCGACCCCGGCCACACCGGCGACGGACCCGCACCGGAACGCTGGTGGGACGGCTCGGCCTGGACCGGACAGACGCGCGCCGCGGGCGGCGGGGTGCCGTCGGCCCCGCCGGACGCCACGCTGCCCGACGGCGCGGTGCCCGACATCACCCCGGCCGAGGGCGGCGCCCCGTCCTCGCCCTGGGCGGCCGCCACCCTGCCGGGGAACCAGTCCCTGGGACCGCCGCCGCCCGGCGCCCCGAGCCCGTATGCCACGTCGCCGTACGGCGCCCCCGGCTACAGCCAACAGCCCTATGGCGCACCGCCGTTCGGCCCGCCGCCGGCCAACCGGCAGCGGGCCACCCGCGTCGTCGTCATCATCGGCGGCCTCGCGGTGGCCGCCGCGCTGATCGTCATGGCCGTGCTGCTCCTCGGCGACGACGGCGACGGCTCCAACACCGCCGACGGGGCCAGCGACGGCCCGAGCGCCTCCCAGGAGGACGGCCCCGGCGAGGAGAACTCGCCGGAGGACGGGGCGCCGGACGGCGAACAGCCCGACGACGGCGGCGGGTCCGGCGGGCTGACCCGCGCCGACGGCGCCGGCGTCGCACTCCCGCTGCTCGAGGGCTGGACGGAAGGCGAACTGCCCGGCGGCGTCGCTATGACCTCCGGCAGCTACACCTGCCCGGGCGAGGGCAGCCTGGAGTGCGTGGACGCCGGCGTCTTCCTGACCGTGGTCCCCGACGCGGCCTCCCTGACGCCCGAGGACTTCGCCCGCGCCGACATCACACCCAACGAGGAGACGTCCTACAGCGCCGACACATACGGCGCGATCACCGACCGCGAGGAGGTGCTCGCCGAGGCGGTCACCGTCGCCGGCCAGGAGGGCTTCCGCGTCCGCAGCCGGGTCGAGACGGAGTCCGGCACCAGCGCGCACGTCGAGTCCGTGGCGTTCCCCGCGCCCGACGAGTCCGGCGCGATGGTGCTCATCCGGCTAGGCTTCGACATCGGCGACCAGGCACCGCCGGTGGAGGACATGGACCGCATCGTGCTCGGCGCCCGGGCCGTGTCGGGCGGACCCGGTACCGAAGCCTGAGGCGGCGCCCGTAAAGTGACCGAAGTCAAGCGTGATCGGTGGGGCGCCGGGGGGCCGGGGAGAGTGCGGATGAACACGGAGCAGGGACCGGCGCCTTCGCCGCCGCCCCTGGTACCGCCCACACCCGCCGGCCCGCCCCGGCCCACCGCGCCCCCGCGCCCCGCCGCCCCGCCGCGGCCGGGCGGCCCGCCGCCACCGGCCGTGCCGCCGCGCCCCGTTGGCCCGCACGCGCCGGCCGGGCCACCGCCCACCGCGCCCGCCCTGCCCGGCGGTGCCCTGCTGCGGGCCGTCACCTCCCGCGCGTCCGCCCGGCTGATCGGCGCGCTGGTCTGCGGGGTGCTGGGCACCGGCCTGCTCGGCGGCGCCGCGGCCGGCGCCTGGCTCGCCGGCGGTGGCGACGACCGTTCCTCCGCCGAGGCGGCCTTCGACCAACGCCGGGGCCTGTGGCGGGAGATCCCCGTCGACGAGCTGTTCCCGCCCGAGCTCACCGGCGAGGGCGCCGGCCCCGGCGGCTCCGACCGGCGCTGGATACGCGTGGCCGTCGCCCCGGACAGCGACTGCGAGGAGGCGTTCGACCCGCTGCTCACCGAGGTCCTCGCGACCGTCGGCTGCCACCGGCTGGTCCGCGCCACCTACACCGACGAGACCGAGACCAGCGTGACCACGGTCGGGCTGCTCTTCACCGAGGCCGACACCGAGCAGATGGCCGGACTGTCGGCCCGCCTCGCCGACGAGGGCCTGGACACGAGGACCGACCTGCTGCCCCGCCCCTACGCCGCCCCTGGCACCCTCGCCGCCGACTTCGGCGACGCGCAGCGCGCGACCTGGACCATCGGCGTTCCGCCCGAACTCCCCGTCCTGGTCTACGCCCTCACCGGCTTCGCCGACGGCCGCGCCGTCACCACCCCGCAGCCCGCCGCCCAGGCGACCGCCGAGGACGAGGACAGCACCGCGGCGCTCGCCGGCCTCGGCCACGACGCCGTGGGCATCGCCGAGCGCGTCGAACGCGGCCTGCGGTCCGCCGCCGACCGGCATGTCCGGGAGCCGTGATGCGACGTCCCCGCCCGCGCGCCGTGGCCGGCGCGCTCGCCCTGGCCGCGCTGCTCGCCGCCGGACCGCTGCCCGGCGCCGCCCCGGCCCGCGCCGACTCCATCCGCGACCAGCAGCAGTGGGCCCTGGACGCGATCAACGCCCCGGCCGCGTGGGCGACCACGCGCGGCGAGGGCATCACCGTCGCCGTGCTGGACACCGGCGTGGACGCCACCCACCCCGACCTGGCCGGCGCGGTCCGCCAGGGGCGCGACCTGGTCGGCATGGGCGCCGGCCCCGGCGACCCGGAGTGGGCCGAGCACGGCACCGCGATGGCCGGCATCATCGCCGGCCGCGGCCACGGCGCGAACAACGAGTCCGGCGTCATCGGCGTCGCCCCCGAGGCCGAGATCCTGCCGGTGCGCGTGCTGCTGGAGGACGACGACCCCGTTCGCGACGAGGCCCGCGAGACCCGCTCCGGCGCGCTGGCCGAGGGCATCCGCTGGGCCGCCGACCAGGGCGCCGACGTGATCAACCTCTCGCTGGGCGACGACAGCGAATCCGCCCACCACGACGCCGAGGAGGACGCGGCCGTCCGCTACGCGCTGTCCAAGGGCGCGGTCGTGGTGGCCTCCGCGGGCAACGGCGGCGAGAACGGCGACCCCGTCTCCTACCCGGCCGGCTACCCCGGAGTCATCGCGGTCGCCGCGGTCGACCGCAGCGGCAGCCCCGCCGCGTTCTCCACCCGCCGGTGGTACGCCACCGTCAGCGCCCCCGGCAAGGGCGTGATCGTCGCCGACCCGGACCGCGAGTACTACACCGGCTGGGGAACGTCCGCGGCGGCGGCCTTCGTCTCCGGCTCCGTCGCGCTGCTGCTGGCCGCCCACCCCGACCTCACCCCCGCCCAGGTGCGCCAAGTGCTCGCCGACACCGCGCAGAACCCGCCGGAGTCCGGCCGCAGCGACGCCCTCGGCAGCGGCGTCGTGGACCCGGCCGCCGCCATCGCGGCCGCCGCGGGGCTCGTCGCCCGGCCCCTGACCCCCAGCTCCGAGCCGTATGGCGAGGAGTACTTCGGCCCCGGCCCCCGGGAGCAGGCGTCCGGCTCGGGTGGCACCGCCTGGCTCGCCCCGGTCTCCGGGGCGCTCGGCGTGCTCCTGCTCGGCGCGGCGACGGCCCTGGTGACCGGGCGGGGCACCACGCGGCTGCGGGACCGGTTCAGACGCCCGGCGGCGGAGCGTCTTCCGCCGTACTGACCGCCGCCAGCGCCTCCACGGCCGCCATGGCGGCGGTCTCGACCGCCGTGATGCCGGCCGCGTGCGTGACGTGGCCGTCGGAGACGACGGCCACCAGATACTCCTCGCCCCCCGAGGTGATCCGGCCGATGCTGTTGACGTCCCACAGGCCGGTGTGGCTGCGCGGCAGCCAGCCGTTCTTCAGCTCGAAGCCCTCGTCGGCGGCGGCCGATATCCCCCACCGCTGGCCGGGCACCACGCCGGCCATCAGCTCCTGGATGTAGGCCCGCGACGCCGCGCTCAGCGGCGAGCCGGTCCCGTATATGGCGCGCAGCAGGGCTATCTGGTCCGCGCTGGTGGTCTGCGTCAGCCCCCAGTGGCCGCCCCCGCCCGCGGTGGTGGCGGTCAGGCCGAGCCGCGCGTTGGCCGCGTCGAGCCCGGCCGCGCCGCCTATCGTCACCCACAGCGCGTCTGCGGCGGCGTTGTCGCTCTGCTCGATCATCACCTGGGCCCGGGCCCGCTCCAGCGCGGTGAGCTGCCGCCCCTCGTCCTGCGCCAGCAGGAGGAGCGCGGCCAGGATGTCCACCTTCACGATGCTGGCGGTGTCGAAGCGGGCCTCGCCGTAACCGGCGCTCGCCCCGCTGTTCAGGCACAGGACCGACACGGACAGCCGGGTGGCGCCGTCGGCCTCCAGCGGCGCCACGGCCTCGGCCAGCGCGGCGTTCGGACTTGCCCCGGGCGCCAGGGAGTTGGGGGAGGTCCCGGCGGGGTCCCGGCGCGACTCCGTGTCGCGCGACGCGGCGGGCCCGTCCGCGCGGACGTCCGGCATCGCGTTCTCCGCGTCGTCCACCGGCCGCTCAACTCCCTGCGGACGCGCGGAAACCGAGAGCGAGTCACCGGCGGCGGTGGCGGCCAGCAGCGAGGTGGCCAGCGCGGCGTTCCACACCAGGGCAGGGCGGAACCGCCGCGAGGGACTCATGACCAAACGCTATCCCGCACGCCTTCGCGAGTCACCGGCCGTTGAATGAAGAACGCGTAACAGCGGGAGGGATATGTCCTGGAACAAGCCGTTCCCGCGCTTCCCGCCACCGCGTGCGCGCTGTCCCGACCCCCTCGCATACCCTCATCGGGTGGCGCTCAAGAACATCCCCGGGCCGGCCTTCGCCGACGACGACGGAACTGCCGACCCCGCCCTGCGCGGCGCCCTCGCCGACTGGGCGCGGGACCCCGCGGCCGAGCAAGCGCTGGTGGCCGCGCTCGCCGGCGCCCGGCTGCTGGTCCCGGTGGTCGCCGTCCTGGGCGAGGCGGAGACCGGCGCGGACGGGCTGCGCCGGGAGAAGAGCAGCGACATGGCGGTCCTCACCCTCGCCCTCCCCGACGGCCGCCGCGCGCTGCCGGTCTTCACCGCCACGGACACCCTGGCCCGCTGGCGCCCGGACGCCCGGCCGGTGGCCGTCACCACCGAACAGGCCCTGGCCGCCGCCGTCCAGGAGGGCGCCGGCTCGCTGCTGCTCGACGTGGCAGGCCCGGTCACCTACGAGCTCGCCGGCGCCGCCCTGCGCGCCGTGGCCGGGGGCGGCAGCCCGGCCGCCGCGCCCGCGGTGACCCGCGCCGTGCGCGCGCTGCTCGCCGCCGAGCCCGCCGTGGCCGCCGCCCACCTGGTGCCCGGCGGCGCCGCCGACGGCACCCTCGCCCTGATCCTGGACGGGCCGGCCCCGTCCGCCGAGGCCGTCGGCCGGCTGGCCCGCGCGCTGGCCGCCGACGAGGTGCTGCGCGCCCACCTGGTGCGCGGCCTCCAGCTCGCCGTGCTGCCGCCGGGCAGCGCCCTGCCGGGCGAGCCCACCTACCGCCGCTGACCCTTTGGCCCCTCACCCGCATGGCGCGGGCCCGGATGCGGCGCGGGACGGCGCGGCAGCAGACTGCGACAGAGACCGACGCAGCCACTGGAGGGCGCGATGTCCACCGAGACCGAACCGCAGCCGCTCATCGCCGAATTCGTCGGCACGCTGGCCCTGGTGTTCTTCGCCGTCGGCGCCGCGGTACTGGCGGGTGAGTACATCGGCAGCATGGGCATAGCCCTGACCTTCGGCTTCACCCTGCTCGGCCTGGCCTACGCGCTCGGCCCCATCTCCGGCAGCCAGGTCAACCCGGCGGTCACGCTGGGCGCGCTGCTGGCCGGCCGCATGGACCTGCGGACCGCCGGCCTGTACTGGGCGGCCCAGTTCCTCGGCGCCGTCGTCGGCGCCGCGCTGCTCTTCCTGGTCGCCCACCAGGTCCCCGGCCTGGAGACCAGCGAGGCGTTCGGCAGCAACGGCTACGACGACCGGTCGGCGGTCGGCATCTCCATCGGCGGCGCCTTCGTGGCCGAGACGATGCTCACGTTCCTGCTGGTCTTCGTCTGGCTGTCGGTGACCCACGACGTGGCCGTCAAGGGCTTCGACGGCCTGCCCATCGGCCTGACGCTGGCCGCCGTGCACCTCGTCGGGATCCCGCTGACCGGTACCTCGGTGAACCCGGCGCGCAGCTTCGGCCCCGCGCTGTTCGCGGGCGGAGACGCGCTGGCCCAGCTCTGGCTGTTCATCCTGGCCCCGCTGGTGGGCGCCGCGCTCGCCGTCATCGTGCACCGGCTGGTGCACCCGCAGCCCGACGAGTGGCTCGCCGACTGGCGGCGCCGACGGACTAGCCCAGGACCGGCCCAGTGAACTTCTCGCCCGGACCCTGGCCCGGGGCGTCGGGCACGGCGGACGCCTCGCGGAAGGCGAGCTGCAACGACTTCAGCCCGTCCCGCAGGGGCGCGGCGTGGTAGGAGCCCACCTCCGGGGCGCTGGCCGTCACCAGCCCGGCGAGGGCGGTGATGAGCTTGCGGGCCTCGTCGAGATCCTTGTGCCGCTCGCCGTCCTCCGCCAGCCCCAGGCTGACGGCCGCCGAGCTCATGAGGTGCACCGCGACCGTGGTGATCAGCTCGACCGCCGGCACGTCCGCGATGTCGCGGGTCATCCCGCCGATGTCGTCACTGGAGTCGCTCATGGCGCCCAGACTATGCGTCCCCCGCGCGGCGGTGAGCCGGGGGTTAGCGTACGGCGCGCTTCCTTGCAAGTGTGCTGTAACATGGTGAGTGACCGGCCGGACATCCGTGTGTCCGGCCCGCAAGTGGAGGCTCCGCACTCCCACCTGATCGGCCCCCGGGTCGGCAGGTCACCGGTCAGGCTGCGCCCCGCGACCCGTCGCGGCGGTGCTCCCGGTCTGCGTGGAGCCCGCCTTGCGTGTCGTTCGGGGCGTTTTTTGACGCCGCCGTACGGCGGTCCACGCGACCTATTCCAGCACGGCTGTCCGCCAGGCAACCGTGCGGCGCAACCGAGGAGGCCCCATCAGCGCCGAGCCCCGAATCAACGACCGGATTCGCGTCCCCGAGGTGCGACTCGTCGGTCCCAGCGGCGAGCAGGTCGGCATTGTGCCGCTTGCCAAGGCCCTGGAGCTTGCCCAGGAGTACGACCTGGACCTGGTGGAGGTGGCGGCCAACGCCCGCCCGCCGGTGTGCAAGCTCATGGACTACGGAAAGTTCAAGTACGAGTCGGCCATGAAGGCCCGTGAGGCGCGCAAGAACCAGGCGCACACGGTCATCAAGGAGATGAAGCTCCGGCCGAAGATCGATCCGCACGACTACGACACCAAGAAGGGTCATGTCGTCCGGTTCCTCAAGCAGGGGGACAAGGTCAAGATCACGATCATGTTCCGCGGTCGTGAGCAGTCCCGCCCCGAGCTGGGCTACCGGCTGCTGCAGCGGCTCGCTGAGGACGTCCAGGACCTGGGCTTCGTGGAGTCCAACCCCAAGCAGGACGGGCGGAACATGATCATGGTTCTCGGTCCGCACAAGAAGAAGACCGAGGCCATGGCCGAGGCCCGGGAGGCACAGGCCGCCCGCAAGGCCGAGCGCCAGCAGGGCAAGGCGTCCGCCTAGGCGGACGCCGCCCCGCGGCACAGGATGCAAGACGACGAGGAGAGAACGGCGACATGCCGAAGAACAAGACGCACAGCGGTACCAGTAAGCGCTTCAGGATCACTGGTTCCGGCAAGGTGATGCGCCAGCGCGCCGGTCGCCGTCACTACTTGGAGCACAAGCCGTCGACGCTGACCCGTCGCCTCGCCGGTACCACGGAGACGGCTCCGGCCGACGCCAAGAGGATCAAGAAGCTTCTCGGCAAGTGACCCGGGCGCGACCGCGAGCCGGCACCCGGCGGCGGACGCCCGAGAAGAAGACCGGACCCATCCGTTCCGGGCCGCGTGAGGACCCCGCGGCCCCGCTACAAGGAGTACACACGTGGCACGCGTCAAGCGGGCAGTCAACGCCCACAAGAAGCGCCGGGCGATCCTGGAACAGGCCAGCGGCTACCGCGGCCAGCGCTCCCGCCTGTACCGCAAGGCGAAGGAGCAGGTCACCCACTCCCTCGTCTACAACTACAACGACCGCAAGAAGCGCAAGGGCGACTTCCGGCAGCTTTGGATCCAGCGGATCAACGCCGCCGCCCGCGCCAACGGCGTCACCTACAACCGCTTCATCCAGGGCCTGAAGGCCGCCGAGATCGAGGTGGACCGCAAGATGCTCGCCGAGCTCGCGGTCAACGACCCGGGCGCGTTCGCCGTGCTGGTCGAGACCGCGCAGAAGGCGCTGCCCAGCGACGTCAACGCCCCGAAGGCCGCCGCCTGAGCGAGCGGCCCCAGCGGCACCGACGCCCGCCCGCCGGTGTGACCGGACCCGCAGGCCCCGCCTGCGGGTCCGGCCTTTTCCGCCCCCCGTCTCGCCCCCGCTTCCCACCGCTCCCGCCGCCCCCGCCAGCACGAGAAGTGAGCCTCCCGCCATGGGCCCTGCCGCCGAGCCGTTGACCCCGCGCGCCGCCCGGGTGGCCGCCGCCCGGCGGCTGGTCCGGCGCAGCTTCCGCGGCAAGGAGCGCCGGTTCCTCGCCGAGGGCCCGCAGGCGGTCCGCGAGGCCGCCGCGCACCGGACGGACGGCGAGAGCACCCTCGTGGAGCTGTTCGTGACGCTGGAGGCGGCCGAGCGCCACGCCGATGTCGTCGAGGCCGCCCGCGCGGCCGGCGCCCGGATACACCTGGCCGTTCCCGAGGCGGTCGCGGACATCTCCCAGACCGTCACCCCGCAGGGCCTCGTCGGCGTCTGCCGGTTCCTGGACCGCCCGGTCGAGGAGATCATCGCCGCCCGGCCCAAGCTGGTCGCCGTCCTCGCGCACGTCCGGGATCCCGGGAACGCCGGCACCGTGCTGCGCTGCGCGGACGCCGCCGGCGCGGAGGCGGTGATCCTCACCGACGCCTCCGTGGACCTGTACAACCCGAAGGCCGTGCGCGCCTCCGTGGGCAGCCTCTTCCATCTGCCGGTGGCCGTCGGCGTCCCCGTCGCGCAGGCGGTGCGGGGCCTGGCCGCCGCCGGGGTGCGGGTGCTGGCCGCCGACGGCGGCGGCGACCGCGACCTGGACGCGGAGCTCGACGCGGACGCCATGGGCGGACCCACCGCCTGGATCTTCGGCAACGAGGCGTGGGGCCTGCCCGAGGAGACCCGCGCGCTCGCCGACGCCGTGGTGCGCGTGCCCCTGCACGGGCGGGCCGAAAGCCTGAACCTCGCCACCGCCGCCGCCGTCTGCCTCTACGCCTCGGCCCGTGCCCAGCGCGCGCCGGGCGGCTGCCGGGCAGGGGACAGCCGGTGATTGCCCCTTCAACGATTGCCGATCCGGCGCGAGGAGCATGCTTCGGACGGGCCCTAGTAGGCTGATCCGCACTGGGAGAGGGGCGAACGGGGATGGACACCGCATCCGGTGCCGGGCACGTGGATCTGCGGCCCGATGATCTTCCCGACGGGCTGGTGATCGCCGACCGGCTTGGCCTGGTGGTCTGCTTCAACGCGGAGGCCGCGCGGCTCGCCGGCCAGCCGGCGGACCGGGCCCTGGGCCGCCCGATCGACAGCGTGCTGCCGCTGGAGGACCCCGACGGCCGCCCCTGGTGGCGGCTCACCGACCCCTATGGCGGCCTGGCCACCCGCTCCGGCCAGCCCGAGCGGAACCTGCTGCTGCCCGGCGGGCGCGAGGTGCTGGTCGCGGCACGTTACGTCCGCTCCCGGCCCGGCGGGCCGGTGCGGCGGCTGGTGGTCACCCTGCGCGGCACCGACGCCAGGAAGCGCACCGAGCGCAGCAACGCGGAGCTGATCGCCACCGTCGCCCACGAGCTGCGGTCCCCGCTCACCTCGGTGAAGGGCTTCACCGCCACCATGCTCGACAAGTGGGACCGCTTCACCGACGAGCAGAAGCGGCTCATGCTCCAGACCGTCGACGGCGACGCCGACCGCGTCACGCGGCTGATCACCGAGCTGCTGGACGTCTCCCGGATCGACTCCGGCCGCCTGGAGATCCGCCGCCAGCCGGTCCGGCTGGACGACGCCGTCCGCCGCCAGGTGAAGGTGATGGTCAACGGCGGCTGCCGGGCGGACCGTTTCGATCTGCGCTTCGCCGACTCGGTCGCGCGGGTCTGGGCGGACCCGGACAAGATCGACCAGGTGCTGGTCAACCTCCTGGAAAACGCCGTGCGTCACGGCGAGGGGACTGTCACCATCGAGGTCGACCGTGTACCGCCCACCAGGACCCGTCAGGAAGGCATGGCCGTCACCGTGAGCGACGAAGGACCCGGCATCCCCGAGGAGGCGATGCACCGGGTCTTCACGCGCTTCTGGCGGGGCAACGACCGGGGCGGCACCGGCCTCGGCCTCTATATCGTCAAGGGCATCGTCGAGGCCCACGGCGGCACGGTCACCGTCGGCCGATCCTCCGGCGGGGGGGCCCGTTTCCGATTTATCCTGCCCGCGGGCACCCCGGCGTTCCTCTCCTGACGTCCTCACCGGCCGGTCCCGCGGGCTCCCACCGCGTACGCAACGTCGTTCGCGCCCCCTTAGACTCGGTCCCTGGGCACCCCGGGGCGCGCGGCGGGGCGCAAAAAACGGAAGCACGGGAAGAGATGTCGGCACCCAACAAGTCGTACGACCCTGTCGAGGTCGAGGCACTGAAACCGGAAAACATCGACCGGGTGCGCGACGAGGCGCTCGCGGCGATCGCCGCCGCGGACAGCCTCGACGCGCTGCGGGAGGTCAAGGCGGCCCACGCGGGCGACCGTTCGCCGCTGGCCCTGGCCAACCGCGAGATCGGCGCCCTGCCGCCGCACGCCAAGGCCGACGCCGGCAAGCGCGTCGGCCGGGCCCGCGGCGAGGTGAACAAGGCCCTCGCCGTCCGCCAGGAGGAACTGGAGGCCGAGCGCGACGAGCGCGTCCTGGTCGAGGAGGCCGTGGACGTCACGCTGCCCTACGACCGGGCCCCGGCCGGCGCCCGGCACCCGCTCACCACCCTCTCGGAGCGCATCGAGGACATCTTCGTGGCCATGGGCTACGAGGTCGCCGAGGGCCCCGAGCTGGAGGCCGAGTGGTTCAACTTCGACGCGCTCAACATCGGACCCGACCACCCGGCGCGCTCCACCCACGACACGTTCTTCGTGGAGGGCGCCGAGGCGGCGTCCGCCGCCGACCGCGGCTCGGCCGCCGGGGAGTCCGGCCTGGTGCTGCGCACCCACACCTCCCCGGTGCAGATCCGCTCGATGCTGCGCGGCGAGCCGCCGATCTACGTGATCTGCCCGGGCCGCGTCTACCGCACCGACGAGCTGGACGCCACCCACACGCCGGTCTTCCACCAGGTCGAGCTCCTCGCCGTCGACGAGGGCCTGACCATGGCGGACCTCAAGGGCACGCTCGACCACATGGTCCAGGCGCTCTTCGGCGAGGGCATGCGCACCCGGCTGCGCCCCGACTACTTCCCCTTCACCGAGCCGTCCGCCGAGATGGACATGGTGTGCTTCCGCTGCCGCGGCGAGTCCGTGGGGAACCCGGACCGGCCCTGCCGCACCTGTGCCAGCGAGGGCTGGATCGAGCTCGGCGGCTGCGGCGTGGTCAACCCGCGGGTGCTCATCGCCTGCGGCATCGACCCGGAGAAGTACAGCGGCTTCGCGTTCGGCTTCGGCATCGAGCGGATGCTGATGTTCCGCCACAACGTCGAGGACATGCGAGACATGATCGAGGGTGACGTGCGGTTCACCCGGCCGTTCGGGATGGAGATCTGATGCGCGCCCCGCTTTCCTGGCTGCGGGAGTACGTCGACCTGCCGGCCGGGGTGACCGGCCGCGACGTGGCGGCCAGGCTGATCGCCGCCGGGCTGGAGGTCGAGACCGTCGAGCAGCTCGGCGCCGACATCACCGGCCCGCTGGTCGTCGGCCGTGTCCTGGCCATCGAGGAGCTCACCGAGTTCAAGAAGCCCATCCGGTACTGCCAGGTGGACGTCGGCACCGCCAACGGCACCGGCCAGCCGCAGAACATCGTCTGCGGCGCCACCAACTTCCGGGTCGGCGACAAGGTCGTCGTGGTGCTGCCGGGCGGCGTGCTGCCCGGCGGGTTCGAGATCAGCGCCCGAAAGACCTACGGCCGGGTCTCCGAGGGCATGATCTGCTCGGCGCGCGAGCTGGGCCTCGGCGACGACCACGGCGGCATCCTCGTGCTCCCGCCGGAGCACGAGGCCGGCACCGACGCGATCGAGCTGCTGGAGCTCGTCGACGAGGTGCTCGACATCGCCGTGACCACCAACCGCGGCTACTGCCTGTCCATGCGCGGCATCGCCCGCGAGACCGCCACCGCGTTCGGGCTGCCGCTGCGCGACCCGGCGCTGCTGGACGTGCCCGCGCCGAACGACTCCGGCTACCCGGCCGAGGTCGCCGACCCGGCCGCCTGCGACCGGCTCGTCGTACGCACCGTCGGCGGGCTGCGCCCCGAGGCGCACTCGCCGATCTGGCTGCAACGGCGGCTCCAAAAGGCCGGCATGCGCCCGATCTCCCTGGCCGTGGACATCACCAACTACGTGATGCTGGAGATCGGCCAGCCGCTGCACGCCTACGACCGCGCCCGGCTGTCCGGCCCCATCGGGGTGCGCCGCGCGCGGCCGGGGGAGAAGCTGACCACCCTGGACGGCGCCGCGCGGGCCCTGGACCCCGAGGACCTGGTCATCACCGACGGCAACGGCCCGATCGGGCTGGCGGGGGTGATGGGCGGCGCGGACACGGAGATCGCCGACGCCACCGAGGAGCCGCTGGTCGGCCAGGCCCAGGGCACCACCGACATCGTGCTGGAGATCGCCCACTTCGACCCCGTCTCGGTCGCCCGCACCGCCCGCCGCCACAAGCTCGCCAGCGAGGCGGCCCGGCGCTTCGAGCGCGGCGTCGACCCGCAGGCCGCGGCGGCCGCCGGGCAGCGCGCCGTCGACCTGTTGGTGCTGCTGGCCGGCGGCAAGGCCGACCCCGGCGTCACCGAGGTCGCCGCGGACCGTGCCGCGCGCGCCATCGTCATCCCCGCCGACCACCCCGACCGGGTCGCGGGCGTCACTTATGGCCGGGAGACCGTGGTGCGCCGCCTCCAGGAGATCGGCTGCGACGTCACCGGCACCGACGAGCTCACCGTCACCGTGCCGAGCTGGCGCCCGGACCTCACCGACCCCAACGACCTCGCCGAGGAGGTCATCCGGCTGGAGGGCTACGAGGCGCTGCCCGCCACGCTGCCCCGCCCGCCGGCCGGCCGCGGCCTGACCGAACGGCAGCGCCTGCACCGGCGGGTCGGCCGCGCCCTGGTCGGCGCCGGCTATGTCGAGGCGCTGAACTACCCGTTCGTCGGGCCCGCCGCGCTGGACGCGCTCGGGCTGCCCGCCGACGACGCGCGCCGCCGCGTGGTCCGGCTGGTCAACCCCCTCTCGGACGAGGCGCCCGCGCTGCGGACCACCCTGCTGCCCGGACTGCTGGAGGCGCTGCGCCGCAACCACGGCCGGGGCAGCCAGGAGCTCGCCCTCTTCGAGACGGGCCTGGTCTTCCGGCCGACCGGGAACGAGGCCGCGCCGGCCCGGCTGCCCGTCACCGTCCGGCCGTCCGACGAGGAGATCGCCGGCCTGAACGCCACGCTGCCCCAGCAGCCGCGCCGGGTCGCCACCGTTCTCGCCGGTGCCCGCGAGCCCGCGGGCTGGTGGGGACCGGGCCGCCTGGCCGACTGGGCGGACGCCGTGGAGTCCGCCCGCACCGTGGCCCGGCAGGCGGGCGTGGAGCTGATCGTCGAGAACGACCGGCACGCGCCCTGGCACCCCGGCCGGTGCGCGGCGCTGTTCGTCGTCGTGGACGGCACGAAGACGCTGGTCGGCCACGCCGGTGAGCTGCACCCGCGCGTCATCAAGGCGCTCGGCCTGCCCGCGGGCACCTGCGCCATGGAGGCCGATCTCGACCTGCTGGGCCGGGCCGCGACCGGGCCGCTGAGCGCGCCGAGCATCTCGTCGTTCCCGGTCGCCACGCAGGATGTCGCCCTCGTGGTCGACGCGGCGGTGCCCGCCGCCGAGGTCGAGGCCGCGCTGCGGTCCGGTGCGGGGGAGCTGCTGGAGTCGCTGCGGCTGTTCGACGTGTTCACCGGCGAGCAGGTCGGGCCGGGCCGGAAGTCGCTGGCCTACGCGCTGCGCTTCCGGGCGCCGGACCGCACGCTGACCGCCGAGGAGGCGACGGCCGCCCGCGAGGCGGCGGTGGCCGCCGCGGTGGAGCGCACGGGCGCCGTCCTGCGGGGCTGACCCCCGGCTCCGGGTCTCGCCGGCCCCGCCCGCACGCCGGGCGGGGGCCAGCCGCGTTCTCAGCCGGCCGCCGGCAGCGGCCGGGCGCGGCGGGGGTCGGACAGGTCCCGCATCAGATCGCCGTACGCGTCCAGCCGGGCGGGCATGTCCGGCAGGGCGAAGATCAGTTGCTCCGGCGAGGCGCAGCCCTCGATCTCGTCCCAGCCGACGGGCGCGGAGACCAGGGGGGTGGCGCGGGCCCGCAGCGTGTAGGGCGTCGCGGTGGTCTTGCGGGCGGCGTTCTGGCTGTGGTCGATGAACACCTTGCCGGGCCGCAGGCGGCGGGTCATCGTCGCGATGGCCAGCCCCGACAGCGCCTTGGCGGCCTCCCGCGCCAGCGCCTTGGCATAGGCCGAGGTCTCCGCCGCGGGCGCGGTCGGCCGCAGCGGGCTGAGCAGGTGCAGGCCCTTGCCGCCCGAAGTCTTGGCGTAGGCCGTCAGCCCGTCGGCCGCCAGCCGGTCGCGCAGCCAGCGCGCGACCTCGCAGCACTCCACGACGGTCGCGGGCTCGCCCGGGTCCAGGTCGAATACCAGCCGGTCGGCCATCCCGGGGTCGCCGGCCAGCCACTGCGGCGTGTGGAACTCCACCACCAGGTTCGCCGCCCACACCAGCGCGGCCAGCTCGTTGATCACCACCTGCCGCATGGTGCCGCCGCCGGAGCGGGGCACCTCGGCGGTCGTCACCCACTCGGGGGTGCCCGGCGGAACGTTCTTGGCGAAGAACGTCTCGCCCTCGGGCCCGTCCGGGTACCGCAGCAGGCTCAGCGGCCGGCCGGCGAGGTGCGGCAGCAGCACGCTCCCATGGGTGGCGTAGTAGTGGAGCAGCTCGCCCTTGGTCGTGCCGTCGGGATAGATGACCTTGTCCAGATTCGACAGGGCCAGACGGCGCCCCTCCACGGAGACGACAGGCATACCCTGAGACTGGCACGAAAGGGGCAGATGATGCGAACCATCTGGAAGGGCTCCATATCCTTCGGCCTGGTCACCATCCCCGTGAAGGTCGTCAGCGCGACGGAGAGCCACTCGGTCTCGTTCCGCCAGATCCACACCGCCGACGAGGGGAAGATCCGCTACCGGAAGGTCTGCGAGATCGACGGCGAGGAGGTCTCCGGCGACCAGATCGGCAAGGGGTACGAGACGGACGACGGCTCCATCATCCAGCTCACCGACGACGACCTGGCCGTGCTGCCGCTGCCCACGGCCCGCACCGTGGAGATCCTGGGTTTCGTGCCCGTGAGCAGCATCGACCCCTACCAGCTCGACCGCTCCTACTACCTGACGGCCGACACGGGAGCGGCCAAGCCCTATGTGCTGCTGCGCGAGGCGCTGCGGCGGGCCGACAAGGGCGCCATCGCCAAGCTGGCGATGCGCGGCCGGGAGACGCTCGCCCTGGTCCGGGCGCTGGAGGACGAGGACGTCATCGGCATGCACACGCTGCTGTGGCCGGACGAGATCCGGTCGGCGGCGGGCCTGGCCCCGACCGAGAAGGTCACGGTCCGCGACGCCGAGCTGGACCTCGCCTACACGCTGATGGACACGCTCGGCTCCGTCGAGATGGCGGAACTGCACGACGAGTACCGGGAGGCGGTGGAGGCGCTGGTCAGCGCCAAGCTCTCCGGCGCCGCGCCGGAGCCGGCCGAGATCGCCCCGCGCGGCGGCAAGGTCGTCGACCTGATGGCCGCCCTGGAGGACAGCGTGCGCAGCGCGCGGGAGTCGCGCGGGGAGGAGGAACGGGAGGAGGGGGCGGAGGCGACCGTGACGCCGATCAAGAAGTCCGCCGCGAAGAAGACCGCCAAGAAGGCGCCCGGGAAGAAGGCCCCGGCCAAGAAGGCGGCGGCGAAGAAGTCCACCGGGAAGAAGGCCCCGGCGAAGAAGAAGGCCGCCGGGCGCAAACGCGCCTCCTGACCGCCCGTCCCGGCCCCGGCACCTCGGACGGCGAGGGAACGGAGCCGGGGGAACGAGGGCCGGTTACGCGCCGCCGTACGGGTAGAAGCCGGCGCCCGTCTTCCGTCCGAGCTGGCCGGCCGCGACCATCCGCAGCAACAGCGGCGGCGGCGCGTACAGCGGCTCCTTCAGCTCCTCGTACATCGACTGCGCGATCGCGGTGACGGTGTCCAGGCCGATGAGGTCGGCGATCTTCAGCGGGCCGAGCGGGTGGGCGCAGCCCAGCTCCATCCCGGCGTCGATGTCCTCACGGCTGGCCGCCCCCGACTCGAACATCCGGACGGCGGCGAGCACATAGGGGATGAGCAGCGCGTTCACCACGAAGCCCGAGCGGTCCTGCGCCCGGATCGGGTGCTTGCCCAGCACGCCGGAGATAAGCGCCTCGGCTCGTTTGACGGTCTCCTCCGAGGTGGTCAGCGCCGGGATCAGCTCCACGAGGCGCTGCACCTGGGCCGGGTTGAAGAAGTGGATGCCCACCACCTGGGCCGGGCGGGAGGTGGCGACGGCCAGGTTCACCAGGGGGATGGCCGAGGTGTTCGAGGCCAGGATCGCGTCCGGGCGGGTGACCACCTGGTCCAGGACCTGGAAGATCTCGGTCTTCACCTGCTCGTTCTCCACGACCGCCTCGATCACCAGATCGCGGTCGGCGAACTCGCCCAGATCCGTGGTGAACGTGATGCGGTCCAGCGCCGCGTCCCGCTCCTCCTCGCTGATCTTCCCGCGCTCCGCCGCCTTGCCCAGCGAGTTCGCCAGCCGGGTGCGGCCGAGCTCCAGAGCCTCGCCCGTGGTCTCCGCGACCCGGACGTCGAGGCCCGAGCGGGCACACACCTCGGCGATGCCGGAGCCCATCAGGCCGCAGCCCACGACTCCGACGCGTTCGATATCGGTCACACCCTGCCCCTTCGCCGATCTTCGCCTCGCCACGACGTTACCCCTCCGGCACGGGGGAGGACCGGCCGGGGCCGGTCCTCCCGGGACGTGCGGTGGCGCGGTGGTTCAGCCGGTCGTGCAGGCCCCGCCGTTGATCTCGAAGGCGGCCGGCACCCCATTGCTGCCCGACCAGCTGCCGACGAACCCGATGGTCGCCGAGCTGCCGGGGGACAGCGACCTGTTCCAGGCCGCCGGGCCGACCGCGACCTCGGCACCGGTCTGGGTGAAGGTGCCGTTCCACAACTGGCTGATCCGCTGCCCGGAGGGGAACGACCAGGTCAGCTCCCAGTCGGTCAGCGGCTGGGTCCCGGTGTTGGCCACCGTGACCTCGCCCTGGAAGCCGCCCGACCACTCACCGGTCACCCGGTAGCCGACCTTGCACGCGCCGGTCGGCGGGTCGGGATCCGGGTCCGGGTCCGGATCGGTCCCCGGGTCGCCGCCGGGCTCGGAGGTGTCGCCGTAGATGACACCGCGGCCGTTGGTGGCGATGTAGACCCGCCCGAACACGTCCGGGTCACCGGTGATGGCTGCACCGGTCCAGGCCCACTGGTGCTCGTCGTCGTTGATCCGCACCCAGGTCTGGCCCGCGTCGGTGGAACGGAAGATGCCGCGCACGCCGTCCACGACCGCGCTGCTGTAGAGCGTGTGGTAGGAGGCGCCCGTGGCCGCCTTGCCGAAACCGATGTTGTCGGCCTCGATGCCGGCGATCTCGGTGAACGTGGCGCCGGCGTCCGTGGAGTGCCACAGGCCGCCGCCGGCCAGCCACACGTCGCCGCTCTTGCCCGGCACCGCCGCGAACCGGACGTCACCGGTCGGCAGACCCGTGGCGGCCGAGGCAGTGAACGTCGCGCCGCCGTCGGTGCTGACGTAGAACGTGCCCCCGGCGACGCCGTAGAAGACGTCCGGGTCCACCCGGTCGGCCTCGACCCGGGCGCCCTGCGGCAGGCCCTGGGACGCGGTCCAGCTGTTGCCGAAGCCCACCGAGTAGTGGGCCCCGGCGCCCTCCGCCGGGCTCCACACGAAGCGGCTGCCGTCCGCCGCCGCGGCCACCGTGCCGCCGACCGCGCCGCTGGGCGCGGTGCCCTGGAACCAGTTCGACCCGCCGTCGGTCGAGAAGCCGACCGTGGGCTCGGTGCCGTCGCCGACGTGGTTGCCGACGCGGACCACCGTGGCCGGGGCCAGCTCGGCGAAGTCCAGGCTGGTCGTGGTCCCGAAGGCCGGGAACATCGTCGACGGGATCTGCTCCACGTCCGTGTGCCGGAAGCCGCCGATGTCGCCCAGGCCGCTGAGCAGTTCGGCGCCCGAGGGCGGGCTGGCCAGGTCCAGCGCGGCCGTCTCCTCCAGGCCCCGGACCATCGGCCGGATGGTGAAGGTCTGGTCGCTGTCCCAGTTCGTGAGCTCGGTCGTGCCGTAGATCGTCGCGCCGGTGCCGTACATCATCCGGTCCGGGTTGAACGGGTCGATCTCCATCGCCTCGGTCATCCACCCGAGCTTCGGCGACTCCTCCGGCGGCTGCGGGTTCGCGCCGAACGTCAGCCACGGCACGTCGGAGATGTCCATGGCGTAGCGCTTGTTCCGCTCCGGGTAGTTGCCCCAGGACCAGGACGCCGTCCAGTTCTCGCCGCTGTCGGTGGAACGGAAGATCTGGGTGTCCGGCCACCACGAGCTGTACCCCGTGACCATCACCGTGCCCGGGTTCTGCCGGTCCACGGTCAGCCCGCTGAAGCCGAACGTGCGGTCGCCTCCGGCCGGCACGGGGGAGACGTCCGTCCAGGTGCCGTCCGCGGTGTCGAACCGCCAGACCTCGCCGTCGGCGCCGGCGTAGGGACCGGGGTTGTCACTGGTGGCGATGTACAGATCGCCGGTCTCCTCGTCCAGCACCCCCTTGTGCGGGAGGTAGCCGGCCGGCTGGCCCGGGACCGCCTCCCACGTCGCGCCCCCGTCGGTGGAGCGGTAGATGCTCTCCTCCAGGTCGGCGACGCCCGCGTAGATGGTCTGCGTCGGGCTGCCCGGGGTGCCGGAACGGGGATCGAACGTCACCCAGGCGACGCCGATGATGTCGTTCTCCAGGCCCGACGGGTCGTCCGGGTTGATGACGTAGTCACCCGGGTTGGGGAAGGAGGTCACCTCGTGCCAGGTGACACCCGCGTCGGTGCTGCGCCACAGGCCCTCGCCGCTGGGCGCGCCGAGGTAGAGCACGTCGTTGTCGTTGGGGTCCACGACCAGGCGCTCGCCCATGCCGCGGCCGGGCATGTTCCCGCCGAGCTTGAACGGCAGCTCGGTGGTCTGCCAGGTCTCGCCCCGGTCCGACGACCGCAGGATCGCGCCGTTGTTGGGGTCCCAGTCGTTGGTGTAGGTGCCGACGGCGGCGTACACCCGGTCCGGGTCCACCGCGTCCGTGGCGATGGAGGCCACGCCCGAGTAGCCCCACTCGTCCCAGCCGACGTGGTCCAGCAGGGGGACCCACTCCTGCGCCGCCTCGTTCCAGCGGTAGGCGCCGCCGATGTCGGTCCGGGCGTAGGCGAGGTTCGGCTCGGAGCGGTTGAAGACGATGCCCGGCACGAAGCCGCCACCGCCGATCTGGACGTTGTCCCACGCGTAGCTCTCGGCCACCGCGGCGGAGGCCGCGGGGGCGGACTCCTCCTCGGCCACGGCCGTGGAAGCACTGGCGGTGAGCAGCCCGCCCGTGAGTGCCATGCCGGCCAGCAAAGCGATGGCCGGTCTCCCTGTGCGCACGCTGGCGCTCCTCTCCGTACTCATCCGCCAAGGCGGCGGTTTGGGGGGTGGTCAAGCGGTGGGAGCGCTCCCAGGTACGTGTCGCCGATGTTAACTATCGAATGTTGTTCGCATAAGGGTGTGTCACGGGGCTTTGTGAGCCGGGACTTGGTCACGCTGAGCGGGGCATGCATCACGAAGCGAGACGAAGGGGGCATCACATGGGACGCATCACCCGCAGAGGGCTGGCCGTCGCGGCGGTCGGCACGCTGGCCGGAACGCTGACGCTCAGTCAGGCATCCGCGCAGCCGGGGCCATTCGCGCGGCGGGGCCGCGGCCGGTCCGGTCCCCGCGCATCCGCAGACGTGCGCGGGATGTGGATCGCGACCTTGGCCAACATCGACTGGCCCGCCGCGCAGGGCCTGTCGCCCGCCGACGCCCAGGCTGAGCTCACCGGGCTGTTGGACACGGCGGCGGACTGGGGGCTCAACACCGTTTTCCTCCAGGTCAGGCCGACCGCCGACGCGCTGTGGCCCTCGCCCTTCGAGCCGTGGTCGCAGTGGCTGACCGGGGTACCGGGCCGGGACCCGGGCTGGGATCCGCTGGACTTCGCGGTGCGGGAGGCCCACGACCGCGGGCTGGCCCTGCACACCTGGTTCAACCCGTACCGCGTCGCGACCCACGACGACCCCGGGAAGCTGGCGGAGGGGCATCCCGTCCGGGACCACCCGGGCTGGGCCGTTCCCTATGGCGGGCGGCTCTACTACAACCCCGGGCTCCCCGAGGTGCGGGCGTTCGTCCAGGACGCGATGATGCACGCGGTCGAGTCGTACGAGATCGACGGGGTGCACTGGGACGACTACTTCTACCCGTACCCGGTGGCGGGCGAGGAGTTCGACGACGACGCGGCGTTCCGCGAGCACGGCGGCGGATACGAGGACCGCGGCGACTGGCGGCGGCACAACATCGACCTGCTGGTACGGGAGATGCGCGACCGGGTCCGGGCGGCGCGGCCCGGCGTCCCGTTCGGCGTAAGCCCGTTCGCCATCTGGCGCAACAGGGCCACCGACCCGCTCGGGTCCGACACCGACGGCGGCGTGCAGACGTATGACGACCTGTACGCGGACGTCCGGACCTGGGTGAAGGAGGGCTGGCTGGACTATGTGGTGCCGCAGGTCTACTGGCACATCGGGAACACCGCGGCGGACTACGCCACGCTGGTCCGCTGGTGGTCGGACGTCGCCGAGGGCACGGATGTCGCGCTGTACATCGGCGAGGCCCTCTACAAGGCGGGCGATCCCGCGCAGCCCGAGGCCTGGCAGGATCCGGCCGAGCTGTCGCGGCATCTGACGCTCTGCCGGGACCACGCGCCGGTCGGCGGGAACGTCTTCTACTCCGCCAGCCAGGTGCTGTCCGATCCCATCGGGGCGATGAGCCGGGTGTTCGAGGACCACTACCGGGGCTGACCCGCCCGGCCGTTCCGCCGGTCGCGGGTCAACTCCGATGTGCCAGGGCGTCCTTGGGGCCGGGCGAGGAGCCGGGGCCCGGCCCGGGGCGCCGGGGTCAGCGGCGGCGCTTCTTGCCCGGCTCGACCACGGAGTCCGGGCCCGGGGACATCACGCTCTCGTGGCCGTCCGCCGAGCGCACGCGGTAGGGGGGCTCCCCGTCGGGGCCCAGGACCTCCACGATCTCGGTCACCCGGTCCCGCTGTCCTACGGTCCGGCCGTGCGTCACGACGCGGTCGCCAGTCTTCGCCTGCATCAGGAGAACCCTCCTGTCGCCCATCACTGTGATGCCCGTCACTCGTTCTCCCAGTCTACGGCCGGCCGGCCCGTCCGGCACCGTGAGCCCGCTGGGTGACGGCGATGCAGGCCAGCACGGCGACGGCGGCGACCGGCGCGGCGGGGGACAGCGGCTCGCCGAGCAGGGCCACGGACCACACCACGGTCAGCAGCGGCTGGGCCAACTGGAGCTGGCTGGCCCGGGCGACGCCGGCCCGGGCCAGGCCGCGGTACCAGACGACCATGCCCAGCAGGCTGGAGCCCGTCGCCAGCCAGAGCAGCCCGGCCGCCGTCTGGCCGGTCAGCCGGGCGGGCTCGGCCAGCAGCGCGATCGCCAGGCCGGGCACGGCGAGCGGCAGACAGCCGGCCAGGCCCCAGGAGATCACCTGCCAGCCCGGCATCAGCCCGGCGAGCCGGGCGCCCTCACCGTAGCCGGCCGCGCAGATCAGCAGCGCGGCGAACAGGTAGAGGTCGCCGGCCGTGGGCGCGCCGCCGCTCTGGTGTATCGCGAAGGCGAGCACGACGGCGGCGCCGGCCGCCGCCGCGCCCCAGAAGGCGGGCGCGGGGCGGTGGCCGGTGCGCGCCGCGGCGTAGCCGGCGGTGGTCAGCGGCAGCAGCCCGACGACGACGGCCGCGTGGGCGGTGCCGGAGGTCTGGAGCGCGAGGGTGGTCAGCAGCGGGAAGCCGGCCACGCAGCCAGCGGCGACCAGGGCCAGGCCCGGCCAGTGCCGGCGGGCGGGGAGGGGGACGCGCGCGACCGTCAGACAGCAGCCGGCGATGAGGGCGGCGAGCACGGTGCGGGCGGTGGTCACCGTCCAGGGGCCGAGGCCGTCCATGGCCCAGACGGTGGCGGGGAAGGTGAGGGAGAACGCGGTGACTCCCGCGGCTGCCAGGAGCAGCCCGGCGCGGTCCCGGCCTCGGCGGGCTGGGATCGCTACTCGAACCGGTGCGATAGCGCTATTCTCTGCTGTCATGAATCAGGGTAGCAGCGTGGCCGAGTTGACCGCTGTCCTGCGTGGTGAGCTGAAGCGCTACTCGGTGGGGGAGAAGTTGCCGCCGAGTCGGGAGCTTGTCGAGCGGTACCGGGTCAGCCCGGTCACCGTCTCGCGGGCGCTGGGCGCGCTGGCCGCCGAGGGGCTGGTCGTCACCCGGCCCGGCGCGGGCGCGTTCCGGTCCGAGCCGCGGGCCGCCCGGCCGCGCCGCGGGGACGTGAGCTGGCAGGAGGTCACGCTGACCGCCGTGGCGGCCCCCGATCAGGTGCCGCGCACCGTGGACGCCCAGGGGGTGCTGGCCACGCTGGACGCCCCGCCGCCGGGCGTGATCGAGTTCAGCGGCGGCTATCCGGCGCCCGGGCTGCGGCCCGAACGCGCGCTGGCCGCCGCGCTGGCCCGGGCCGGCCGGCGGCCGGGCGCCTGGGACCGCCCGCCGATGGACGGACTGGCCGAGCTGCGGGCGTGGTTCGCCCGCGCCATCGACGACGGCGCCGGCACCGTCGCCGCCTCCGACGTGCTGATCACGGCCGGCGGCCAGAGCGCGCTCAGCACCGCGCTGCGCGCCCTCGCGCCGCCGGGCGCGCCGGTGCTCGTCGAGTCGCCGACCTATCCGGGGATGCTGGCAGTGGCGCGCGCCGCGGGCCTGCGGCCGGTGCCGGTGCCGGTGGACGCCGACGGCGTCCGGCCCGAGCTGCTGGAGCGGGCCCTGCGGGACAGCGGGGCGCGGGTCTTCGTCTGCCAGCCCCTCTTCCAGAACCCGACGGGCGCGGTGCTGTCCGCCGCGCGCCGGCGCGAGGTCTTGGCGGTGGCGCGCGCGGCCGGCGCGTTCGTCGTCGAGGACGACTTCGCCCGCCGTCTCGCCCACGAGGACGCCGGACCGCTGCCGCCGACGCTCGCCGCCGAGGATCCCGACGGCACGGTGGTGCACGTCTGCTCGCTCACCAAGGTCACCTCGCCCAGCCTCCGGGTCGGCGCCCTCGCGGCGCGCGGCCCAGTGGGTGAGCGGCTGCGCGCGATCCAGGTCGTGGACAGCTTCTTCGTGCCCCGGCCGCTCCAGGAGGCCGCCCTCGAACTGGTCGGCGCGCCCGCCTGGGGCCGCCATCTGCGCCTGCTTTCCCGGGAGTTGACGCTGCGCCGGGAAGCCATGACCGCCGCCCTGGCCGGGGAGCTGCCCCGGCTGTCGGCGCCGTATGTGCCGCGGGGCGGCTACCACCTGTGGCTGGGCCTGCCGGCGGGCGCCGACGAGACCGCGCTGGCCGGCGCCGCGCTGCGGGCCGGGGTCGCGATCGCCGCCGGCCGGCCCTACTTCGCGGCCGAGCGGCCCGCCCCGCACATCCGGCTCGGCTTCGTGTCCGTCGCCGGGCCGGCCGAGATCGCCGAGGGCGTGCACCGCCTGCGCCGCGCCTGTGAGGAGGTGCTCGGCGCGGCGCCGTGACCAGGCGATCCGCACCCCGCCGAAACGATTCCAGCAGCATTTTTACGCTCCGGTAGTGGTGCGGAAAGTTACCGGCTCGTACGATCGCGCCATGCTGGTCACCCTGATAGCCGCCGCCCGCGGTTCGACGGTTTTCGACACTCGTTTCGGTGATGACCGGCCCCTCGACACGGCCGGCTGGCAGGCCGTCGAGCGAGCCGTTCCCACCCTGCTGCCCCTGGCCGCCGCCGAGTTGCGCTACTGCTCGCCGAGCCCGTGCAGCAGGCAGACCGGCGACGCGCTCGGGCTCTCGCCGCTGGCCCAGCCCGCCCTGCGGGACTGCGACATGGGGCGGTGGCAGGGGCTGACGCTCACCGAGGTGACCGCGCGCGAGCCGAGGGCCGTGGACGTCTGGCTGGCCGACCCCCGGTCGGCGCCGCACGGTGGCGAGCCGCTGCTGTCGTTCGTCTCGCGGGTGGGCCGCTGGCTGGACACCCGCCCGGTCGAGGGCGATGGCCGCGTCGTCGCCGTCACCGAACCCTCGGTGATCCGCGCCACCATGCTCTACGCGCTGAAGGCGCCCCCGCAGTCCTACTGGCGCACGGAGGTCCACCCGCTGTCGGTGGTCAGCCTCAGCGGCCGACCGGGCCGGTGGAGCCTGCGGCTGGGCTGAAACGTCCCCGCCCATCGGCTCGTTCCCCGGCTCGGCCCCTCCCGTGGGCGGCCCCCCCGGCCGGGCGTTCCGGGCGGCGGGGGAGGATGGGGCCATGCGGACCCCCCCTGTGCTCGTCTACGACGGAGACTGCGCGTTCTGCACCTCTTCCGTGCAGTTCGCCGAGCGGCGCGTCCGGCCGCGCTGCGAGATCGTGCCCTGGCAGTTCGCCGATCTCGACGGCCTGGGCGTCACCCGCCGCCGGGCGGAGCACGAGGTGCTGTGGGTCACGCCCCGGGGTCGGGTGTACGGCGGCGCGCGGGCCGTTGCCAAGGCGCTGTTGAGCGCCGGGGGCGCGTGGGCGGTCCTGGGCGCGGTGCTGTCCCTGCCGGTGGTCCGCTGGGCGGCGCACGGTGCCTACCGGATCATCGCCGTCAACCGCCACCGGATGCCGGGCGGCACCCCGGCCTGCGCGATCCCGGCGAACCGCCGGCCGGGGCGCGTTCCGGACTGATAGGACAGTCGGCGCGCACGGTCGTACCGGCTGATCCAGCGCTCGGTGACGGCGTTTGCCTGTCAACGCGGGGCGTGGGCGGTGCCGAACGGATTGTCGATCACGTAGCGCCACAGGCCGTCCGCGCCACGGCGTGCCACGTCCGTGGCCGTGCCCTCGATGTGGACGTGTTCGCCGTCCGGCCCGGGGCCGTCGATGACCCAGTCGACGATCAGCAGGGCGATGTCGTCGGCGACGTAGGTGTGCCGGGGGAGGACCGTGATCGGCAGGCCCAGGCCGAGGAAGTCGGCCGTGGCCTCGGCCAGGGAGTCACCCGTGACCGGCCGGCCGGGGGCGGGGACGAAGACGGCGCCGGGCTCGTAGACCTGCCCCACCGCGGCGGCGCTGCCGCTGTTGAACGCCTCGGCGAACGCGGCCGGGTGTTGCCCCGGGTCGGTGGTCAGCGAAACAGTGGGGGCATGGCCAGGCACGATGTTCGATTCGATGCTCATGACCGCAGCCAATCCGGCGGCGGCGTGGCTCACCAAACGGAAACCCACGCCGGGACCCCCTCGGGCCGACGCGGCGACTGGGACGGCGAGTTGGTGCCCGACGAGCGCGGGCGCACCGGGCGTCCCGAGCCCGGCTGCCCGGTCGAGGTCGCCCTCGCCGCCGTCGCGGGGCGCTGGACGACGCTCGTGCTGCGGGAGCTGATGCACGGGCCGCACTCCTTCGGCGGCCTGCGTGAGCGGCTGCCCGAGATCAGCGCCAAGGTGCTCACCGACCGGCTGCGCGTGCTGGCGGAGCGCGGTCTGGTGGCCCGCGACCGGCTCGGCGGATTCCCGGTCCGCACCCGTTACCGCCTCACCCCGGCCGGACGTGCCCTGCGGCCCCTGCTCATCGAGCTCTACCGCACCGGGGCGGCCCTGGAGGCGGCGGGCGCGGGGCTTCAGGACCGCTCACCGGCCGGCCCCTGGCAACCGGTCGCGCGCCATGAGATCGTCCGCGAGTGACCGACGCCGCCTCCGGCGAGAGGGTTCTGGCACGACCGGACGACCGGGCCGCGTCCTTCCTCCGCTTCCTGACGGAACTCATCGCCTGGGTGGCCACCCCCTGGGCCCTGGCCGGCCATTCCTGGCTGCTCGCCGCGCTGTCCGTGGCGGTTCTGATCGGCCTTCCGACGCTGTTCGCCACGCCGGGGGACAAGGCGGCGGTGATCATCGCGGTGCCGGGCTGGGCCACGATCCTGCTGGTGCTCCTCCAACTCGTCGCCGCCGTGGTCTCCGCGTGGCTGGCCTGGCCCGGCTGGGCGGCGGTGCCCGTGACGCTGCTGGCCGCGGCCACACTCGGCACGGAACGCCGGCGGTGGCGGTGGCTGCTCTCCGCGAACCACCTCGCCAACCGCGGCGCCGGGTCCGCGTCGTGACGGCGGGTGCGCGGCCGGGCCCCGGGGTGCGGTTCGACTGGGGGCCGGCGGGGGCGAAGCGCCTCGCGGGCGGGGTGTCCTGTCTGGTGGTCGTCGACGTGCTGTCGTTCACCACATCGGTCTCGGTCGCCGTCGAGGCAGGCACCCGGGTGTTCCCCTACGCCTGGCGGGACGGGACCGCCGTGACGTTCGCCGAGCGGGTGGGCGCCCGGCTGGCCGTGGGGCGCCGGGCCACGCGCCCGGACGCGCCGTGGTCACTGTCGCCGGCCGCGCTGCGCCGTGCTCCCTTCACGCCCCGGCTGGTGCTCCCCTCGCCCAACGGATCGGCGATCTCGGCCGCCGCCGACGGGGCGATGGTGGTGGCCGCGTGTCTGCGGAACGGCGCCGCCGTGGGCGCGTGGCTGGCCGAGTACGGCCACGGCACGGCCGAGCGGCCGGTCGGCGTGATCGCCGCCGGGGAACTCCGGCCCGACGGCAGCCTGCGCCGCGCGCTGGAGGATCTGCTCGGGGCCGGGGCGGTGATCGCCGCGCTGCGGGAGAGCGGCCGCGCGTCGCTGTCGCCGGAGGCCGGGACGGCGGCGGACGCGTTCACCTCGTCCGGGGACGTGGCCGGGGACGTTCGGGAGAGCGTGTCCGGGCGGGAGTTGATCGACGGCGGGTTCCCCGACGACGTGTCGATCGCGACGGAGCTGAACGCGTGCCCGCTGGTCCCCGTCCTGACCGACGGCGCCTTCGCGGCGCCGGGCGACGGCCCACAGCCGCCCGGCGCCCCGTGAGGACACGCGTCCCCGGGCGCGGCGTTCGCCGACCACTCGGTCAGGCGCCGACGTAGGCCGCGAGGTGCTCGCCGGTGAGGGTGGAGCGGCCGGCGACGAGGTCGGCCGGTGTGCCCTCGAAGACGATCCGGCCGCCGTCGTGACCCGCGCCGGGGCCGAGGTCGATGATCCAGTCGGCGTGTGCCATGACCGCCTGGTGGTGCTCGATGACGATGACCGACTTGCCGGAGTCGACGAGCCGGTCCAGCAGGCCGAGCAACTGCTCGACATCGGCCAGGTGGAGGCCGGTGGTCGGCTCGTCGAGGATGTAGACACCGCCCTTCTCGGCCATGTGGGTGGCCAGCTTGAGCCGCTGCCGCTCGCCGCCGGACAGCGTGGTGAGCGGCTGGCCGAGGCTGAGGTAGCCGAGGCCGACGTCGGCGAGCCGGTCCAGGATGGCGTGCGCGGCCGGGGTGCGCGCCTCTCCGGAGCCGAAGAACTGCTCGGCCTCGGTCACCGACATCGCGAGCACCTCGCTGATGTCGCGGCCGCCGAGGTGGTATTCCAGCACCGACGCCTGGAACCGCTTGCCCTCGCACTCCTCGCAGGTGGTGGTGACGCCCGCCATCATCCCGAGGTCGGTGTAGATGACGCCGGCGCCGTTGCAGTTGGGGCAGGCGCCCTCGGAGTTGGCGCTGAACAGCGCCGGCTTGACGCCGTTGGCCTTCGCGAACGCCTTGCGGATCGGGTCGAGCAGCCCGGTGTACGTCGCCGGGTTGCTCCGGCGCGAGCCGCGGATCGCGCCCTGGTCGATGGCCACCACTCCGTCCCGGCCGGCCACCGAGCCGTGGATCAGCGAGCTCTTGCCGGAGCCCGCCACGCCGGTGACGGCGACCAGCACGCCGAGCGGGATGTCGACGTCGACGTCGCGCACGTTGTGCGAGGTGGCGCCGCGGATCTCCAACGCGCCGGTGGGCTTCCGCACCGTCTCCTTGAGGGCGGCCCGGTCGTCGAGATGGCGGCCGGTGAGGGTGCCGCCGGCCCGCAGCCCCTCGACCGTGCCCTCGAAGCAGACGGAGCCGCCCGCCGTGCCGGCGCCGGGGCCGAGGTCGACGACGTGGTCGGCGATCGCGATCGACTCGGGCTTGTGCTCCACCACGAGCACCGTGTTGCCCTTGTCCCGCAGCCGCAGCAGCAGGTCGTTCATCCGCTGGATGTCGTGCGGGTGCAGGCCGATGGTGGGCTCGTCGAAGACATAGGTCACGTCGGTGAGCGACGAGCCGAGGTGGCGGATCATCTTCGTGCGCTGAGCCTCGCCGCCCGACAGCGTGCCCGACGGCCGGTCGAGCGAGAGGTAGCCCAGCCCGATCTCCACGAACGAGTCGAGGGTGTGCAGCAGCGTGGCGAGCAGCGGCGCCACCGTCCCCCACGCGTGGCTGACGCCACCGTACGCGCGGGTGGTGCCCCCAGGCTCATCGAGGCCGCGGACCCACTCGGCCAGGTCACTGATCTGCATCGCGCAGGCGTCGGCGATGCTGATCCCGTTGATCTTCGACGACCGGGCCGCCTCGCTGAGCCGGGTGCCGTCGCACTCGGGGCAGGTGGTGAAGGTGACCGCGCGGTCCACGAAGGCCCGGATGTGCGGCTGCATCGCCTCCCGGTCCTTGGAGAGGAACGACTTCTGGACCCGGGGGACCAGCCCCTCGTAGGTCATGTTGACGCCGTTGATCTTCACCTTGCCCGGCTCGCGGTGCAGGAAGTTGTGCAGCTCGGTCTCGGTGTAGTCCCGGATCGGCTTGTCCGGGTCGAAGAAGCCCGACTCGGTGAAGAACCGCACCGACCAGCCGTCGGCCTTGTAGCCGGGGACGGTGATCGCGCCCTCGGCCAGCGACTTGTTCTCGTCGTAGAGCTGGGCGAGGTCGATGTCGGTCACGCTGCCCATGCCCTCGCAGCGCTGGCACATGCCGCCGGTGCGGGTGTAGGTCGCCTTCACGGTCTTGCGGTCGCCGCGCTCGACGGTGATCGCGCCGGACGCCCGGATCGAGGCGACGTTGAAGGAGAACGCGTTGGGCGAGCCTATGTGCGGCTGCCCGAGCCGGCTGAACAGGATGCGCAGCAGCGCGTTGGCGTCGGTGGCGGTGCCGACCGTGGAACGGGCGTTGGCGCCCATCCGCTCCTGGTCGACGATGATCGCGGTCGTCAGCCCTTCCAGCACGTCGACGTCCGGCCGCGCCAGCGTCGGCATGAAGCCCTGGAGGAACGCGCTGTAGGTCTCGTTGATCATCCGCTGCGACTCCGCGGCGATCGTGCCGAACACCAGCGAGCTCTTGCCCGAGCCGGAGACGCCGGTGAACACCGTCAGCCGGCGCTTCGGGATCTCCAGGCTGACGTCCTTGAGGTTGTTCTCGCGGGCGCCCTGCACACGGATCAGTTCGTGGCTGTCGGCGGCGCGCGGCGCGGGCGACCGCGTCTCCGGGCCCGGGGTCATGCTCATCGTTTCCTTCTCCACCTGTGAATGCGGGGCCCGGCTCCGCGGTCTCCGTCGGCGTCGCCCGGCTTCCTCCGACCGGCTTCGATCGGTACATCTGGTCATTCCTCGTCGGTGGCGGCGGGCACCGGGCCGCCGCCACCGACGTCGTGCGCGCGGGTCAGGGCCGCGATCGCCCGGCGGCTCTGCGTGCCTCCTGGATACGGATCAGGTTGCCCGCGGGATCGCGGAAGGCGCAGTCCCGCATGCCGTACGGCTGCTCGGTCGGCTCCTGGACGACCTCGACGTCGTGGGCCCGCACCTTCTCGAAGGTGGCGTCGAGGTCGGTGGTGGCCAGGAGGATCCAGCCGAAGGTGCCCTTGGCCATCATCTCGGTGATGGTGCGGCGCTCGTCGTCAGTGATGCCGGGGTCCGTGGCCGGCGGCGCCAGGAGGATGGACGTGCTGGGCTGGTTCGGCGGGCCGACCGTGATCCAGCGCATCTTGCCGCTGCCGACGTCGTTGCGGACCTCGAAGCCGAGGACGTCGCGGAAGAAGGCCAGGGACGCCTCGGGGTCGTCGTGCGGGAGAAAGCTGGTGTGAATGGTGATGTCCATGGCCATCAGGCTAGGCGCGGCTCGCTGAGCGGGGCTTCTCGATTCCTGATCGGTCTGGTCACCTGTTTCGCCAGGCACGACGGCATGCCCGCCGTCGCCTGGGCGGCCTGGCGCCGGTAGACGCTGGGCGGCACACCGACCAGTTCGGTGAAGCGCGTGCTGAACGTGCCCAGCGACGAGCAGCCGACGGCGAAGCAGACCTCGGTGACGCTGAGGTCGCCACGGCGCAGCAGCGCCATCGCGCGCTCGATGCGCCGCGTCATCAGATAGCCGTAGGGCGACTCGCCGTAGGCGAGCCGGAACTGCCGGCTGAGATGCCCGGCCGACATGTGCGCGTCGCGGGCGAGCGCCTCGACGTCCAGCGGCCGCGCGTACTCCCGGTCGATCCGGTCGCGGACGCGGCGCAGCCGCGCGAGGTTCCGCAGGTGCTGTTCGGTGGTGGTGGTGCTGGTCACGTGGGCATGGTGGCACGCCGCACCGACAGTGCCCAGCGGGAGAGCCACCCGCCGGCCGATGTCACAGCCGTGGGACTGAGCGCCTCAGCTTACGGGTTTCGCCATACGTGACGCCCGGGCGCGACGGCTCACCGGCGGTTCGCCGAGTGGGCGAAGGCCGGAAGTCTGGGCCGGGCTCCACTGCTTGGTCCTGGAGGAACCCGGCTCCCGCGGTGAGTTGGACCGGACCCGCTGCCCCGTCGACGCCGTGAACGTACGAGCTTGGAAAAGGGAGACCTGACAGGTCCGCATCCTGTCGACCGGGGCAGGTACGGCTCGAAGATCCATCCGACCACCGAACGGGCCGCCGTGGACGGCGACGCCGCGACAAGGGATACGACTACTCCCACCTGCGACGATGGCTGTGCGAGTGGGCATCGCACATCGTATCGTCGGCAAGGGCGCCGAGACCTCACAGCGACTGGGCGCCACCGCTGGACCAACGCACACACCATGGCCTGGCCCGGCGGCTGCCGCCGCCCCACAGCCGCCTTCACCAGTATCGCCTGCCCTTGTCCGCCACTGCGGACTGACCACATGAGACGAGCCCTTAGGGCCTGTATCGAGTTCCCGCCCGGGCCCGCGACGCCAGTCACGGCACCTCGCCGCTCCCCCAGACTCCGTCTGGGAGGTGCCCCCAGCCGAATCGCGCGAATACGGCCGGGTATGAGCTGCGATCCGGTGCCTTGCTGGGGGTACCTCCCAGGCCCCCAAGGGCCTGGGGGGGCACCGCGTCTGACGCCGCGGGCTGATCCGACCGGGAACTCGATACAGGCCCTAGAAGGCTTGAGTCGCAGGGGCGAGACCGCGCAGGCCGGCCCAGCGGGAGGAGCGGAGGAGCGCGGCCGCCCGTTCCATCGTCGCCTGGTCGATGGTGACGGCCGTCTCGTTGCCCGTGCCCAGGTCCCTGACCGTGATGTGGAGAATGCTGTTGGCGTCGCAGTCGGCCGTCACCTCGATCTGCGGCACGCCGCGGGGAGCGGGTGGCAGGGCGAGTTCGAGGACCGCAAGGGTCCGGTTGCGAGCCGCGTCCTCCCGCTCGCCCTCCACGACGTGGAGCACCGCCGTGGGCTGGTGGTCCGTGTGCGTGGTGAAGATCTCGGAGCGCTTCGTGGGGAACGTCGTGTTCCGCTCGATCAGCTTCGTCGTGGTCCCCTCGTTGGTTTCGATGCCGATCGAGTAGGGGGTGGCATCGAGGAGCGTCATGTCCTTCACCTCACCGGTCAGGATGCCCGCCTGAAAAACGGCGCCGCTGGCGACAGCCCCGGGGATCGGGCCCCGGTAGGGCTCACGGCCGTCCGTGAGCCGGCGGATCAGGTCGCCCACCGCGGGCATCCGGGCGGCGCCGCCCGTCAGAACGACCCGGTCGATGTCGGCGAGCGTGTGCTCGGCGTCGGCGAGGACGCGTTCGACGGGGGTTCGGCAGCGTTCCAGCAGATCCCGGGTGAGCGTCTCGAACTCCTCGCGGGTCAGATCCTCTTCGAGGTGGACGGGACCGTCCGGTCCAATGGCGAGGTAGGGCAGCCGGAGGGGCGTGGTGTGCGCCGCCGACAGCTCGATCTTCGCCGCCTCGGCCGCCTCGCGCAGCCGCTGGGTCGCGGCGAAGTCGCCGGTGAGATCCACGCCGTGCCGCCGCCGTACGCGCTCGGTCAGGTGCTCGACGATCCGCAGGTCCCAGTCGTCGCCGCCGAGCCGGCTGTCGCCGGCGGTGGCCTTGACGTACACGACACCGTCGCCGAGTCCGATGAGGGAGACGTCGAGGGTGCCCCCGCCGAGATCGAAGATCAGGACGGTGCAGTCGTCCCGGTGCGGGCCGTAGGCCATCGCCACGGCCGAGGGCTCGTTGATCAGCCGCAGGACGTTGAGCCCGGCCTGCCCGGCGGCCCGGACCAGCGCGGCCCGCTGGTCGCGACGGAAACCGGCGGGCACCGCCAGCACCGCGTCGGTGACCGGGCAGCCGAGGTATGCCTCGGCGTCCTGGCGCAGGCGGGCGAGAACCAGCCCGGCGACGTCCTCGGCGGTCAGCCGGATGTCGCCCCGCGTGACACGCCAGCCGGTGCCCAGCTTCAGCTTGGCGGCGCGCGGGGTGTAACCGGGGTTGGTGAGGGCCTGCCGCTCGGCGGCCGTGTCGACGAGGACGTCCCCCTCGGCGGTGAGGGCCACCAGGCTGGGAGTGGTGTGCGCGCCCTGGGCGTTGGGGATCAGCGAGACCTCGCCCCCTTCCAGGACGGCGACGGCCGAGTTCGTCGTGCCGAAGTCGATGCCGATGGCCCGACGCCCCGCCCACCGCCCGCGCCGCCGCCACCTCCCGCGTGAACCGCCGCCGGAACTCCCCCTGCCGCGCCAGATGTGGATACACCACCTTCACCGCCACCGCCCGCCCACTCGGCGACCGGCCCAGGAACACCTCGCCCATCCCGCCGGCACCCAGCCGGCCCCGCAACCCGAACCCACCCACCTTCTCCGGGTCCCCGGCCCTCAGCGGCTCCACCCCGGCCCCCTTCCTCACCCTGCACCCATGGCCCGGCGCCAACATCCGGCGCCCCCACGCAGGTTACGTGCCCCCGGCTCCCGCCGTGCCCAGCCAGAGGGCCAAGTTCACCGTGCGCGCCCCGCATCCGGATGTGCCTGGCCGTACTTGCCGGGAGACGCGGACGGCAGTTGCCGCCAGGCGCAGCCCGAGGTGGCGACGCACACGATCGCGGCCAGTACCACTGAGCGCTTCCCTTGGCGGACGAGAGCCCGAGCCGGCGACTGGGTGTTCCAGTTGGCGGGCCCGCTCGTTGATGTGGGTAACGAGCCTGGAGGAGTACGTGGTCAGTGCGGCGGCGAGCAGCGGGAAGATGCGGCGCTCCGTTCGTGGCGCTCGGGCCACCGGTGAACCTCGAAGGCGAGTGGACCATCCTGCCTGCCCCTGGCAAGAGCATCTCGACCGAGAGCGGCGATTCTGTCCGCATGTCAGTGGTGGCCGGGCTGTCTCGTCTCAGGTTGCGAAGACGGGTTCTGAGAAGAACCCACCTCGACAGCAAGGAGCTGGTCATGAGCGAGGAGACCACACACCAGAAGGTCGCGCTGGTCACCGGGGCGAACAAGGGGATAGGCCGTGGGGTTGCCGAGCAACTCGCCGCGCTGGACATGACGGTCCTGATCGGCGCCAGAGACCCGCGGCATGGCGAGGAGGCAGCAGCGGCGATGCGCGTGGCAGGCGGCGACGCGCACGCGGTCACCTTGGACGTCACCGACCAGGCCACCGTCCGCGAGGCCGCGAAGCTGGTTGAGGAGCGCTTCGGCCACCTCGACGTGCTGATCAACAACGCCGGCATCACCGGCTCCGGACCGGTCTCGCCCGAAGACGCCCACGATCAGATCCCCAGCTCCGTCAAACTCGACATGGTCCGGGCGGTGTTCGAGACCAATGTCTTTGGGGTGATCTCGGTGACCAACGCCATGTTGCCGCTGCTGCGGCGGTCGCCGGCGCCGCGCGTCGTCAACGTCAGCAGTCACGCCGCGTCGCTGACCCTCACCAGCGATCCGGACGGACCCTTTGCCGCGCTGCTGCCGTCTGCGGCGTACTCGCCGTCCAAGAGCGCGCTGACCGCGCTGACCGTGCAGTACGCCAATGAACTGCGCAAGGACGGTGTCCTCGTCAACGCGGCCGCTCCCGGCTACGTCGACACGGACAGCAACAATCACACAGGCTTCCTCACGGTCGCGCAGGGTGCCGCAGTCGTGGTGCGCCTGGCCACCCTCGGCGCAGACGGACCGACCGCCGGGTTCTTCGGCGAGGACGGCCCGGTGCCCTGGTGACGTCGGCTCTGAACAGCGGCGCGTTCCACCAGCCACGGCTCCTTCGCGGATCGACAAGTGGCTGGCCCTGCTGCCAGTCGAACAGCAGGCAGTGGTAGCTGATGACTGAGGGGCGCGGCTTCCCGACCGGGAGCCGCGCGACCCTCGTGGCGGCAGAGCTTCGAGGAGGAGCCGGCGTGACGAAGACTGAAGAGTTCCAGGAGCTGCGCCCGATGCTGTTCTCGATCGCCTACCGGATCCTGGGCAGTGTGAGCGAGGCCGAGGACGCGGTCCAGGAGACCTGGCTGCGCTATCAGGCCACCTCCACCCGGCCCGGGTCGGTCAAGGCGTTCCTGTCGACCGTGGTCACCCGGATCTCGATCGACGTACTGCGCTCGGCTCGCGTCCGGCGAGAGGAGTACGCCGGGCCGTGGCTCCCCGAACCGCTGCTGACCGACCCGTACGAGGATCCGGCGCGGTCGGCGGAGCTGGCGGACTCGCTGTCGATGGCGGCCCTGCTCCTTCTGGAGCGGCTCACCCCGCTCGAGCGCGCGGTCTTCGTGCTGCGGGAGGTGTTTGCCTTTGGCTTCCCGGAGATCGCATCGGCCGTGGGACGGTCGGAGGCGGCGTGCCACCAGCTCGCGGTGCGGGCGCGCCGTCACATGGACGCGGGCCGGGCCCGGTTTGAGGCCGACCGAAAGGAGCGAGACGCGCTTGCCGAACGGTTCTTCGACGCTTTCCGGGAAGGGGATGTCGACGCGCTGACCGAGTTGCTGGCCGCCGACGTATCGATGATCGGCGACAGTGGCGGCAAAGCTCCCCGATTCCAGCCCGTCATCCTCGGTGCCGAGCACGTGGCCCGGGTGCTCGCGGTGTTCGTCCCGCTGGTCATCAGGGGGGCCGGCGTCGTGGAGCCGCGACGGGTGAACGGCCAGCCGGGCGCGATCTTCCGTGACCGAGACGGCCACGTCCTCAGCACCTGGGCGCTGGACGTACTCGACGGGCGGCTCCAGACGATCCACACGGTGAATAACCCGGATAAACTCGGTCACATCGGCCCCATGGCGGATGCCTGGGTGGCTCTCCGTGAGGCGCGTCAGGCGCACCGGCCCACCGCTTGACCGACGAGCCAACCGCTCTCCACGGCCAAGAGGCCGGGCCCGGGCCCGCGCTGGCGGGCCGGTGTCACGGAGTCGCGTCGTCCGCCCGCACGGATTGGTCGCGATGGTCGATGCCGAGTGGCCGTCCAGGTTGACGCCTCCGGGGAGGCTCGGGCCGGTTGCCGCCGACGCTCAGGGCGCGCTCGCCGGTCACCCGAGTCGACCGAGCGCGCGTCCCGGTACTCAACGGGCCGCCGGTGTCAGTCGCCTCGATCAGGTGACGCCTGCCTCGCCATGTCGCACCCACTCGACAACTCCGGCGCTCAGGCCCGCCAACTCACACACCGATCCGCCAAGTGAAGTGCCCAGTTGCAGCAGCGGGCCCCGGGTGAGCCCTCGTGATTGCATAAAACTGCTGAGGTGCGTATAGTCATGCCATTACCTTGAGGAGGCGATGTCAGTGCGTGCTGCGGTGGCGGGAGCGAGTGGCTACGCGGGGGGCGAGATCCTGCGCCTGCTGCTCCAGCACCCACGGGCCGAGATCGGTGCCCTGACCGGGAACTCCAACGCGGGCCAGCGGCTCGGCGCGCTCCAGCCGCAGCTTGTGCCGCTGGCCGACCGGGTGCTGGAGCCGACCACGGCCGGGGTCCTGGCCGGGCACGACGTCGTCTTCCTCGCCCTGCCGCACGGCCAGTCGGCCGCCGTCGCCGAGCAGCTCGGCGACGGCGTGCTCATCGTCGACTGCGGCGCCGACTTCCGGCTCGCGGACGCGGCCGACTGGGAGCGTTACTACGGGTCCCCGCACGCCGGGACCTGGCCCTACGGGCTGCCCGAGCTGCCCGGCGCCCGCGACGCCCTGCGGGGCGCCACCCGGATCGCTGTTCCCGGGTGCTATCCGACGGCGGTCACTCTCGCGCTCTTCCCCGCCTACGCCGCGGGCCTCGTCGAGCCGGAGGCCGTGATCGTGGCGGCCTCCGGCACCTCCGGCGCCGGCCGGGCGCTCAAGCCGCATCTGCTCGGCAGCGAGGTGATGGGCTCGATGAGCCCGTACGGCGTCGGCGGCGTGCACCGGCACACCCCCGAGATGATCCAGAACCTCTCCGCCGTCACCGGGGAGCGGGTGACCGTTTCCTTCACGCCCACCCTGGCCCCCATGCCGCGCGGGATCCTCGCCACCTGCTCCGCCAAGGCCCGGCCGGGCGTCACCGCGGCCGGCCTGCGGGAGGCGTACGCCAAGACGCTGGCCGGCGAGCCGTTCGTCCGCCTGCTGCCGGAGGGCCAGTGGCCCATCACCGCCGCCGTCGCCGGATCCAACGCGGCGCTGCTCCAGGTCGCCCTCGACGAGGACGCCGGCCGCGTCATCGCGATCAGCGCCATCGACAACCTGACCAAGGGGACCGCCGGCGGCGCGGTCCAGAGCATGAACATCGCCCTCGGCCTCCCCGAGGAGCTGGGACTTTCCACGATCGGAGTCGCCCCGTGAGCGTCACCGCAGCGCAGGGGTTCGTCGCGGCCGGCGTGGCCGCCGGCCTCAAGGAGAGCGGCGCACCCGACCTCGCCCTCGTCGTCAACCGGGGCCCGTCGACCGCCGCCGCCGGTGTCTTCACCGCCAACCGCGTCAAGGCCGCCCCCGTGCTGTGGTCCGAGCAGGTCCTCAAGGGCGGCGGCGTCACGGCCGTCGTGCTCAACTCCGGGGGCGCCAACGCCTGCACCGGGCCCCTCGGCTTCCAGGACACCCACGCCACCGCCGAGCACGCCGCCGGGGCGCTCGGGCTGAACGCCGCCGAGATCGCCGTCGCCTCCACCGGCCTGATCGGCATCCGGCTGCCGATGGACCGCCTGCTGCCCGGCGTCGACGCCGCCGCGGCCGAGCTCTCCGCGCACGGCGGCGAGCGGGCCGCGCTCGCCATCATGACCACCGACACCGTGCACAAGACCGCCGTCGCCCAGCGCGCCGGCTGGATCGTCGGCGGCATGGCCAAGGGCGCGGGCATGCTCGCCCCCGGCCTGGCCACCATGCTGGTCGTCCTCACCACCGACGCCGACCTCGACGCCGCCGCGCTGGACCGCGCGCTGCGTGCCGCCACCCGCACCACGTTCGACCGGGTCGACTCCGACGGCTGCATGTCCACCAACGACACCGTGCTGCTCCTGGCCTCCGGCGCCAGCGGCGTGGCGCCCGACGAGTCGGAGTTCACCGAGGCGGTCACCGCCGTCTGCGACGACCTCGCCCGGCAGCTCATCAAGGACGCCGAGGGCGCCTCGAAGGACATCCGCATCGAGGTCGTCGGCGCCGCCAGCGAGGCCGACGCCGTGGAGGTCGGCCGTTCCATCGCCCGCAACAACCTCCTCAAGTGCGCCATCCACGGCGAGGACCCCAACTGGGGCCGGGTGCTGTCGGCCATCGGCACCACCTCCGCCGCGTTCGAGCCCGACCGGCTCAACGTCGCGATCAACGGCGTGTGGGTCTGCCGGAACGGCTCCGTCGGCGAGGACCGCGAGCTGGTGGACATGCGCTTCCGGGAGGTCACCATCACCGCCGACCTCGCCGCCGGGACCGAGTCCGCCGTCATCTGGACCAACGACCTGACCGCCGACTACGTACACGAGAACAGCGCCTATTCGTCATGACGACCGCCCGCAAACACACCGCGCTGCCCAAGGCCCGGATCCTCATCGAGGCCCTGCCCTGGCTGACCCGCCACCACGGCAAGACCGTCGTCATCAAGTTCGGCGGGAACGCCATGGTCGACGAGGAGCTCAAGGCCGCCTTCGCCCAGGACGTCGTCTTCCTGCGGCACGCCGGGTTGCGCCCCGTCGTCGTGCACGGCGGCGGCCCCCAGATCAACGCCCAGCTCGAACGGCTCGGCCTCACCTCGGAGTTCCGCGCCGGGCTGCGCGTGACCACCCCCGAGACCATGGACGTGGTCCGGATGGTGCTGGCCGGCCAGGTCCAGCGCGAACTGGTCGGCCTGCTCAACCGGCACGGCCCGTTCGCGGTGGGGATGACCGGCGAGGACGCCCATCTGATGGCCGCCACCAAGCGCTACGCCGACGTCGACGGCGAGCGCGTCGACCTCGGCCGGGTCGGCGACATCACCGGCATCGAGACCGGCGCGGTCCAGGCGCTGCTGGACGACGGCCGCATCCCGGTCATCTCGTCGATCGCCCGCAGCGTCGACGACGACCACGTCTACAACATCAACGCGGACACCGCCGCCGCCGCGCTGGCCGCCGCGCTCGGCGCCGAGACGCTGATGGTGCTGACCGACGTCGAGGGCCTGTACGCGGACTGGCCGGCCAGCGACGAGGTCATCAGCCGGCTCACCGAGAGCCAGTTGGAGAAGCTGCTGCCCGAACTGGCCAGCGGCATGGTGCCCAAGATGGAGGGGTGCCTGTACGCCGTGCGCAACGGCGTGCGCACCGCGCGGGTCATCGACGGGCGGGTCCAGCACTCCATCCTGCTGGAGATCTTCACCGACGAGGGGATCGGGACGATGGTCGTGCCCGACGAACTGGGAGAGCCGACATGAGCAACGCCTCACTGACCGCCCGCTGGCAGAGCGCACTGATGGACAACTACGGCGCCCCGCGCCTGGCCCTCACCCGCGGCGAGGGCGCGCGGCTGTGGGACGCCGACGGCAAGGAGTACCTCGACTTCGTCGGCGGCATCGCCGTCAACTCGCTGGGCACCGGCCACCCGGCCGTCGTGCGGGCGGTGTCCGAGCAGGTGGCGCGCCTGGGCCATGTCTCCAACCTCTTCATCGCCGAGCCGCCCGTCGCCCTGGCCGAACGGCTCCTCGCGCTCGCGGGCCGCCCGGGCCGGGTGTACTTCAGCAACTCCGGCGCCGAGTCGGTCGAGGCGGCGTTCAAGATCGGCCGGCTCACCGGCCGCCCGCACATGGTCGCCACCCAGGGCGGCTTCCACGGCCGCACCATGGGCGCGCTGGCGCTCACCGGACAGCCCGCCAAGCAGCGGGGCTTCGGCCCGCTGCCCGGCGACGTCACCCATGTGCCCTACGGCGACGCCGAGGCGCTGCGCGCCGCGGTCACCACCGACACGGCGCTGGTCGTCATCGAGCCGATCCAGGGCGAGAACGGCGTCGTCGTGCCGCCCGAGGGCTACCTCGCCGCGGTCCGCGAGATCACCCGGGCCACCGGCACCCTGCTGGTCCTGGACGAGGTGCAGACGGGCATCGGCCGCACCGGGCACTGGTTCGCCGGGCAGGCGCAGGGCGTCGAGCCGGACATCGTCACCCTGGCCAAGGGGCTCGCCGGGGGGCTGCCCATAGGCGCCACCCTGGCCTTCGGGCCGGCCGCCGACCTGCTCACCCCCGGCGGCCACGGCTCCACCTTCGGCGGCAACCCGGTCTCCTGCGCCGCCGCACTGGCGGTGCTGGACACGATCGAGTCCGAGGACCTGCTCCAGCGGGTCAAGGACGCCGGTGAGCGACTGCGCGACGGGATCTGGCAGTTGGGCCACCCGCTGGTGGACCAGGTCAGGGGTGCCGGGCTGCTGCTCGGTATCGTGCTCACCGGGCCACTGGCGCCTCAGGTGCAGCAGGCGGCCCAGAATGCCGGAATCCTGGTGAACGCCGTCGCTCCCGACGTGCTGCGGCTCGCGCCGCCGTTGATCATCGGCGACGCCGAGGTGGACGCGTTCCTCACGGCTCTGCCCGGCGTTCTCGACACCGTGGACACATCAGCCGGAGCACGATGACCCCCGGAGAGAGAGCATGACCGACGAGCGGCAGTCACCGGGCGGCCCGCCCGCGTCCCCCGGGTCCGCACACGGCCCCTCCGTTCCGCAGACCCGTACCGCACGGCACCGCCGGATCGTCGACATCCTCAACCGGCAGCCGGTCCGCTCGCAGAGCCAGCTCGCCAAGCTGCTGGCCGACGACGGGCTCAGCGTGACGCAGGCGACGCTCAGCCGCGACCTCGACGAGCTGGGCGCCGTGAAGATCCGCAACGCCGGGGGCGAGCTGATCTACGCGGTGCCCAGCGAGGGCGGCTTCCGCACCCCCCGGGTGCCGCTGGGGGAGTCGGCCAAGGAGGAGCGGATGGCCCGGCTCGCCGGCGAGCTGCTGATCTCGGCGGAGGCGTCGGCCAACCTCGTGGTGCTGCGCACCCCGCCGGGCGCCGCGCAGTTCCTCGCGTCGGCCATCGACCAGGCGGAGGTGCACGACATCCTGGGCACCATCGCGGGCGACGACACCCTGCTGCTGATCAGCAGGGATCCGGTGGGCGGGCAGTCGCTGGCGGACCATCTGCTGCGGCTGGCGCAGAAGCAGAAGGAGCAGCGCGAGGGCTGACCCCCGGCCGCCGCCGGAGCAGCGCGAACCGCGGCGCCTCCCCGGCGGCCGCGGGCGGCCCTCCGTCCCGCCTCAACTGTCGCGGTGACAGGCGAGCTTGGCCAGCGCGGTCAGCCGCGTGCCCGCCGGCTCCTCGGGCGCCGCGGCGGCCAGGCTCGCCAGGGCCAGCCGCAACTGCTCCTCGGCCGTCCGCTCCGCCCAGGCCCGGCCGCCGGCCTCCTCGACCAGAGCGGCGAGCTGGGCGGTCTCCTCCTTGTTCTGCCCGTTCCGCGCGGCGGACTTGGCGCCGTCCACCGGCAGATACATCCCCGCGAGCCGACGCCCGGCCGGGGTCCCGGAGTCCAGCGCCGCGACCACCGGCAGGGACTTCTTCCGGCTGGCCAGGTCCGCCCCCGCTGGCTTGCCGGTGACGGCCGGATCGCCCCAGATGCCGAGCAGGTCGTCGGCGAGCTGGAACGCCATGCCCAGATGGGTGCCGAAGCGGCGCAGCGCCTCGGTCCGCTCCGGCGAGGCGCCGCCCCACAGTGCGCCCAGGGCGCACGAGACGGCCAGCAGCGCGGCCGTCTTCCGTTCGGTCATGGCCAGGCACTCGTCGAGCGACACCTGGGTGCGCTCCTCGAAGCTGAGGTCGGTGTGCTCGCCCTCGATGAGCTGCGTGGTCGCCTCGCACAGCCAGTTGATGCCGGTCACGGTGGCCAGCCGCGCCGGCTGCTCCGTCAGCACCCGTCCGGCGTGGATGAGCAGGGCGTCCCCGGCCAGCAGCGCCGTGGCGGAGCCGAACACCGTCCAGGCGGTGGCGCGGTGCCGCCGCGTGGTGTCGCCGTCCAGGATGTCGTCGTGCAGCAGCGAGAAGTTGTGTACGAACTCGACGGCGACGGCCGGGGCCAGGGCCTCCTCGGGCGGCGCGCCGACCGCCTCCGCGCAGCCGAGGACGAGCGCCGGTCGCAGCGCCTTGCCGGCCGGCGCGGTGTCCGTCCGGCCGGCGCTGTCGGTCCAGCCGAAGTGGTAGGAGGCGACCCGCGCCACGGGCGCCGGGAGGCGGTGCACCCACTCCCGCAGGGCCGGATCGAGGAGCGCGCGGGTGCGGCGCAGGACGTCCAGGGCGGTCTGCCGCTCGCCGGACCCGGGCAGACCGAGGTCGACGGGCGTCACGGCGCCCCCTCATACCGATCATTGATCATGTGTTCAGCTTGACCTCTGTAAGGGGCGGCTGGAACAGCGCGTTTCGGATTCGCCGCACGCCCCGGCGCGCCACTTCACGCCGTCCCCGCCGGGTCAACCGCGCTGACCAGGAGTTCCGTTCAGGCCAAAGGCGCCGGGGAGCGTGACGGCGCGCGCGGTAATCACTCGTGTGAGTGAGAAGTCGTGGGCTTCCGCCATTCGTCGGCCAGCAGCGCCCACACCTGGAGATCGTGCCGCCGGCCGCCCATCTCGAAGACGGAGCGCAGCGTTCCCTCGTGGGTCATGCCCAGCCGCCGCGCGACGGCGATGCTGGGGCCGTTGTGGGGGCTCACCAGCCACTCGACGCGCGCCAGCCCGCGGACGCCGACCGCCCAGTCGATCATGACGCTCGCCGCCCGGGTCACCAGCCCCCGCCCCTGGGCCTCTGGCGCCAGCCAGGCACCCAGCTCGCACGAGCCCTGCGCGGCGTCGAAGAGCCGGAAGATCATGCCGCCGACCAGTTCGCCGTCCAGCCGGATCGCGTAGATCCGGCCGTCGTCGGCGGCCTGCCGGTCGGCGTAGCGCTGGAGGAAACGCCGCGCGGACTCCTCGTCCGTCACGGCGTGCGCCCAGGGCAGCCAGGGTTCGAGATGCTCCCGCGCGCGGTCGGTGTACGCGGCGAGCTCGGCCGCCTGCCAGGGTTCCAGGGGGTGCAGTTCGGCCCCGGGGCCGAGAGGGGTGGACAGCACGTGACCTCCGCAGTCGTGTGGCTCGTCCCCCGTGGCGTCGATCACCCTAGCGATCTCCGGACGGACGGGCGACGGCGTTTCCCGGGCCCGCGCGGGTCGCCGGGGCGTACGGTCGCGTCGGCCCGATTGACGAACCATGCGGACTCCTGCATACTTATTCTCACTAGCGCATGCATCCTAAGGAGACACCGTGACCCAGCGCGTCGTACTCGCCTACTCCGGCGGCCTGGACACCTCTGTCTGCATCGGCTGGATCGCCGAGGCGACCGGGGCGGAGGTCGTCGCCGTCGCCGTCGATGTCGGCCAGGGCGGCGAGAGCATGGATGTCATCCGCAAGCGCGCGCTGGCCTGCGGCGCGGTCGAGGCCGAGGTCGTCGACGCCAAGGACGAGTTCGCCCAGGAGTACTGCCTCCCGGCGATCAAGGCCAACGGCCTCTACATGGACCGCTACCCGCTGGTGTCCTCCCTCTCCCGGCCGGTCATCGTCAAGCACCTAGTGGCCGCCGCCCGCAAGCACGGCGCCGACACCGTCGCCCACGGCTGCACCGGCAAGGGCAACGACCAGGTCCGGTTCGAGGCGGGCATCGCCTCCCTGGCCCCCGACCTCAAGTGCATCGCCCCCGTCCGGGACTACGCGATGACCCGCGACAAGGCCATCGCCTTCGCCGAGACCAAGGGCCTGCCGATCGCCACCACCAAAAAGTCGCCGTACTCGATCGACGCCAACGTCTTCGGCCGCGCCATCGAGACCGGCTTCCTGGAGGACATCTGGAACGCGCCCATCGAGGACATCTACGAGTACACGCAGAACCCGGCCACCCCCCGGGACGCCGACGAGGTCGTCGTCACCTTCGAGCGGGGCGTTCCCGTGGCCCTGGACGGCAAGCCCGTCACCATGCTCCAGGCCGTCCAGGAGCTCAACGAGCGGGCCGGCGCGCAGGGCGTGGGCCGCATCGACATGGTCGAGGACCGCCTGGTGGGCATCAAGTCCCGCGAGGTGTACGAGGCCCCCGGCGCCATCGCGCTGATCACCGCGCACCAGGAGCTGGAGAACGTGACGGTCGAGCGCGAGCTCGCCCGGTACAAGCGGCAGGTCGAGCAGCGGTGGTCCGAGCTGGTCTACGACGGCCTGTGGTTCTCCCCGCTCAAGCGCGCCCTGGACGGCTTCGTCAACGAGGCGAACGCCCACGTCAGCGGCGACATCCGGATGACCCTGCACGGCGGCCGCGCGGTGGTCACCGGCCGGCGCTCCGACCAGTCGCTGTACGACTTCAGCCTGGCGACGTACGACACCGGCGACACCTTCGACCAGTCGCTGGCCAAGGGCTTCATCGACATCTTCGGTCTGTCGAGCAAGATCGCCGCCCGGCGGGACCTCGCCCAGTGACCGGCGAGAACTCGGAGGTCCGGCTCTGGGGCGGGCGCTTCGCGCACGGCCCGGCCGAGGCGCTGGAGAAGCTCAGCGCGTCCGTCCACTTCGACTGGCGGCTGGCGCCCTATGACATCGCCGGATCGCGCGCCCACGCCCGCGTGCTGCACCGGGCTGGCCTGCTCACCGAGGACGAGCTGCGCCGCATGCTCGCCGGGCTGGACCAACTGGCCGCCGACGTCGCCGACGGGTCGTTCACCGGCACCATCGCCGACGAGGACGTGCACACCGCGCTGGAGCGCGGCCTGCTGGAGCGGCTCGGCCCGGAGCTCGGCGGCAAGCTGCGCGCCGGCCGTTCGCGGAACGACCAGGTGGCCACGCTCTTCCGGATGTATCTGCGGGACCACGCCCGGATCATCGGCGGGCTGATCGCCGACCTCCAGGAGGCGCTGATCGCCCTGGCCGACGCCCACCCGGGCGTGGCCATGCCCGGCCGCACCCACTTCCAGCACGCCCAGCCGGTGCTCTTCGCCCACCATGTGCTGGCCCATGTCCAGGCCCTGATCCGCGACGGCGAGCGGCTGCGGCAGTGGGATGCGCGCACCGCCGTGTCGCCCTACGGCTCGGGGGCGCTGGCCGGCTCGTCGCTGGGCCTGGACCCGGAGGCCGTGGCCAAGGACCTCGGCTTCGAGGGCGGCTCCGCGGCCAACTCGATCGACGGCACCGCGGCCCGCGACTTCGCCGCCGAGTTCGCCTTCATCACCGCGATGATCGGCGTCGACGTCTCCCGGATCGCGGAGGAGATCATCGTCTGGAACACGAAGGAGTTCTCCTTCGTGACCCTGCACGACGCGTTCTCCACGGGCAGTTCGATCATGCCCCAGAAGAAGAACCCGGACATCGCCGAGCTCGCGCGCGGCAAGTCCGGCCGCCTCATCGGCAATCTGACCGGGCTGCTGGCCACCCTCAAGGCCCTGCCGCTCGCCTACAACCGCGACCTTCAGGAGGACAAGGAGCCGGTCTTCGACTCCTGCGACCAACTGGAGGTGCTGCTCCCGGCGTTCACCGGCATGCTCGCCACCCTTACGGTCAACGCCGAGCGGATGGCCGAGCTGGCCCCGGCCGGTTTCTCCCTCGCCACCGACATCGCCGAGTGGCTGGTCAAGCGTGGGGTGCCGTTCCGGGTGGCGCACGAGGTCGCCGGCGAGTGCGTCAAGGCGTGCGAGGCGGAGGGCATCGAGCTCGACCAGCTCACGGACGAGCAGTTCGCCAAGATCTCCGCGCACCTCACCCCCGAGGTCCGCACCGTGCTGAGCGTCGAGGGCGCCCTGGCCGCCCGCGACGCGCGCGGCGGCACCGCGCCGGCCGCGGTGGCCGTGCAGCTCGGGGAGGCGCGGTCGGCCCTGGCGCGCCAGCGCGAGTGGGTGGCCGGCCACCCACTTCTGGTGAACTCCGCGGCCGGCTGAGGAGATTGACCGAGGCCGACGTGGTGCCGCCCCTGTGCGGCACCACGTCGCCGTACCCTGCCCGCGGGCAGGGCGGCGCGGGCTACTCGCCCGGGTAGCGCAGCCCGATGCGGTCGCGCACGGTGTCCAGCGTCCGCATCACGGCGAGACTGCCGTCCAGCGGCACCAGCGGCGACTCCGTCTCGCCGGCCCGCAGGCAGCGCATCACCTCGGCCGCCTGGTGCACGAACGAGCCGGCCGGACCCGGCCCGGCGAACTCCTCCGGCGCCCGGCCCTCGCGGTGCAGCACGAACCGCTCCGGATAGAAGAAGCCCCGGGGGAACTCGATCCGGCCCGTCGCGCCCGTCACCGCCGCCGTCTGCGCCGTGTCCGCGACGAGCGAGCAGGTCAGCGCCGCCACCGCGCCCGAGGCGTAGCCCAGCAGCATCCCGGTGTTGTCGTCCACGCCCCCGCGCAGCCGGGCCCACGCCGCCACGGCCTCCGGCTCGCCGAGCAGCAGATGCGCGAACGACACCGGGTACACGCCCAGGTCCAGCAGCGCGCCGCCGCCCAACTCCGGGTCGAGCAGCCGGTGTCCGGGGTCCAGCGGGCCGTTGATGCCGAAGTCCGCGTGCACGGCCAGGACTTCGCCGATCGCCCCGTCCCGGACCAGCTCGGCCATCCGCCGGATCACCGGGTTGCAGTACATCCACATGGCTTCCATGAGGAAGAGACCGCGCTCCCGGGCCAGGTCCACCAGCGACTTCGCCTCGGCCTCGCTCAGCGTGAACGGCTTCTCGCACAGGACGGGCTTGCCGGTCTCCAGACACAGCCGCACCGCCGCGTAGTGCGCGTTGTGCGGCGTCGCCACGTAGATCACGTCCACGTCGGGGTCGGCCGCGAGCTCGGCCCAGCTGCCGTGGGCCCGGGCGATGCCGAAACGCTTCGCGAACCCCTCGGCCGGGCCGGGCGCGCGCGAACCCACCGCGACCACCTCGGCGTCCGGCACGTCCGCGAGATCCGCCGCCAGCTTCCCGGCGATTCCGCCGGTCGCCAGGATGCCCCAGCGCACCGGGCGCGCCGCTTGTCCGACCTCGGCCGCCATGTGCCCTCCTCGTCACGCCGCGTGACCCGTTGTCAGTGGCAGCTTCTAGAGTTTCGATCATCGTAATCGCGGCCACAGGGAGATGGTCATGGGGTGGATCAGCGCGGGCGACTACGACGTCGCGCTCGACGACGCGGGCAAGCTCGTCTGCCGCAACCGGACGGGACGGATCCTCAAAGCCGTGCCCGCGAAGATCGCCGAGGAGCCCGCCGTCGTCCAGCTTCGGCAGCTCACCGAGTGGCTCGCCCGGCACGAGCGGGAGTGCCTGGCCGCCGTCGAGCGCTGGATGATCCGCTCCCTGCCGGTGCCCGCCGCGACCCTCGTGCACATCTGGCCCGACCCGGCCTGGCGGGCGGCGCTGCGCGACCTCGTCGTCACCGACGACGCCGGCACGGTCGCCGGGTTCCTGCGCGACGCCGACCCCGAGCGCGGCCTCGGCCTCGTCGACCTCGACGGCGACACCGTGCGGACCGACGCCGGCCGGCTCCGCGTTCCGCACCCCGTCCTCCTCGAAGACCTCGACGAGCTGCGGGACTTCGCCACCGAGCTGGGCCTGCGCCAGGGCATCGGCCAGTTGCACCGCGAGGTGTGGCGGCGCGACGCGGTCCCGGACCGGGACGCCACCGCGGTCGACCGTTACGCCGGCGGCAGCTTCAAGCAGCTCCGGTTCCTGACCGGCCGCGCCGCCTCCCTGGGGTACCGGGTGCGCGGCGCCCAGGCCGTGTGCCCCGTCTTCGAAGACGGCCGCACCGTCGAGGCCCGCGTCTGGCTCGGCGACTACGACGGCTTCGAGGAGACCGAGACCGGCCCGCTGACCTGGAGCACCGCCGACGGACGGCCGCTGCGGCTGCGCGAGATCGGGCCCGTCGCCTGGTCGGAGGGCATGCGCATGGCCGCCGCCCTGTACGCCGGCCGCGAGACCGGGGAGGACGCCCGATGACGGCCACCACGACCGGCGCCCTGCTGGAGGCGGGCGCCGTCCTGCCGCGCGACAGCCACCCCGGGCAGGACGCCGACACCCTCACCGCCCGCGCCTACACCCACCCGGCGCTGGACGGCCGGCCCGTGGTCCGGCTGGTCCCCGAGACCCTCGGCGAGGCCGAGGACCTGGCCCTCGGGTTCCTCGGCCTGCGCCGGGAGGCCGACGCCCCGCCGGTCGGCCAAGTGCGCCGCGAGACTCTGGGCTTCCCGGCCTGGGCCCTGGTCAACGACCCGGCCAACGGCCACCACGCGCTCGCCCTCGTCCAGGACATCGAGCGGCTGTCCCGGCTCGCCGGGACCCGCGCGGGCGCCGCCAAGGAGGGCTTCGAGCAGTTGGCCGAGCGGCTGGGCCGGTCCGTCCCGCACTTCCTGCCCACCTTCTACGAACAGGCCGCCCGCGCTTTCCTCGCCCACGAGAACACCGCCTACGCCGCCAGCCTCTTCGGCCGGGCCCGGGCCGCCGAGCGCGTCCACGGCCTGGCCGTCGACGAGGCGCGGCAGCGCGCGGTGTTCCTGGAGTTCGCCTTCGCCGGCGCCCTCACCGTCAAGGCGCTCAAGGAGCATGTCCGGGACCTGACCGAGCGGCTGGCCCCGGCCGCCGCCTGGGACCAGTTCCGGCAGCTCACGGTCGAACGCTGCGCCGCCGGGATGCCGCCCTACGCCTCGCTGCCCCAGGACGCCCGCCGCCTCCTCCGCGCCGCCGGCCTCGACGTGGCCGCCGAGGAGCGCGACCTGCTCGCCGTGCTGCTCGGCTTCCCCGCCGTCGTCCGCGCGCCCCGCTCGTTCTGGACGGCCTACCGCGATGCCCTGACCGGCCTCGTCGAGCGGCGGCCCGCCCTGTGCGCCCGGCTGCTGGAGATCATCCCCTCGGCCATGGGCACCCAGGACGGCGGCGACGAGATCTGGCTCGGGCTGCTGTCCGCCACCGGCGCCGACGAACTGCTCACCGGATCCGCGCCCACCGCCGAGGCGGACCCGGCCGACTGGCTCACCCGCTGGGCCGCCCACCTCCAGAGCGGCTGGTCCGGCCCGCGCCGCTCGCCCGCCACCTGCGCGCTGGCCACGCGCATGGCCCACCGGCTGCGCGCGGCCGGCCGGCCGGTGACGCTGTCCCGGCCGCGCGGCTGGCGCCGGGGCACCGATCTGGAGCTGCTCGACGCCTGCCTGGCCGCCGGCATCCCGGTGGCCGACCCGCCGGACCGGCTCGGCCTCGACCTCGACGCCTGGTTCGCCGCCCCCGCCGCCGGCCGGCGCGACCTGGCCGCCGTGGCCGCCGACCCCCGGTACGGCCCGCCGCTCACCGACTCCGTCGGCGAGACCGGGCGGCACGGGGACACCACCCGGCTGGCGACGGCCGCCACCCACCCGGTGCTGCGCCGCCTGCTGAGCGACTGGCTCGACGCCCGCGCCGAGGAGTACCGCGGCGCGGCCGGCCTGCCCGCCGCCCGGGCCGCCGTCGACCAGTTGCTGTCCATCGGCCGGTTCGCTCGCGAGGTGAACCCGGACGCCGTCGCCCGGGTCACCGGGCACGACCTGACGCCACTGCTGACCAGGACGCTGCGCGCCGGCCTCGTCGACGAGCTCGGCTGGCCCGCCCTGGAGGAGGCGATGCGCCTGCTGGACCCCGCCGCCCGCCCCGGGCCCAACGGGCTCTCCGTGGACGAGGCGTGGCCCGCGCTGATCGTCGCCGACTCCACCAGGGCCGTGGTCGTCGGACCCGACCGCGTCCTGCTCGAACACGACCTGCGCATCCCTGACAAGCTCCGATGGCAGCGCCCCTCCTTCCGGTACGCCGACGGCGAGCTTCTGGTCACCTGGTGGCACGAGGGCCGGTACCGGGCGTACTGGTCCGCGCGGCCCGAGGACGTCTTCGACCTCGGCGGCGGTCGGCCCACCCGCTCCTCCGCCTTCCTCTCCTGGGCCTCGCTGGACCTGGCCGGCGGCGGGCGGGCCACCGGAGCCCGGCCGCTGCGCGCCGGCGACACCGTCCTGCCCGAGGAGCACCCCGTGCTCGGCGACGGCACCGGCCACTGGCGGCTGGACCACCCGCAGGGGCGGCCGGTGTGGACGGAGTACGATCCGGCCACCGGCGCCGTGGGCCGCGCCTCGCTGCCCGCCTTCCTCGCCCGGGCGGCCGAGGACGAGGGCGTCCGGCTGCTGCCCCACCACTGCTCCCTCCTTCCGCTGCCCGCCGGGCTGGACGACTCACCGCTGGGCACCGACGGCACCCTCCTCGGCTGGTCGGTGCGCGCCGAGAGCGCCACCGGGCGGCGGCTCACGGCCACCACCGTCGACGGGCGCACGGCCACCGTCACCGGCCGGGCCACCGACCACGGCCGGACGGTCGTCCCCACCCCCGTCGGCGCCCTGCGGCTGCCCGGCGGCGCCGAGCCCGTGCTCGCCGCCCACGGCGGCGGCATCTCCCTCTACGAGAACGGCTCCGACATCGCCCGCGGCGCGCTCGGCTCCGCCGTCCCGCGCGGCCCCGGCGGCGACTTCGCGGCCGGCACCCCGCTGGTGCCGCCCGTGCTCTTCTGGCACGCGCTGCGCCCCCGCGACGAGGCGGGCTCGCGCGCCCTGCGCGCCCTCACCGACGAGACGACCGCCCGGCTGCTCGCCGCGCTGGGCGCCACCCTCGACGAGTTGGACCGCGCCGACGCCGAGCACCGCGCCGCCGGCCGCGCCCCGGACCCCGCCCGCCGCACCCGCGACCGCGCCGCGGCCCTGTCCGGCGCCGTGGCCGCCGCGCTGCCCCCGGTCACGGACGACGCGCTGCGCCTCGGCGTGGCCGGCGTGGTGCGCTTCACCGTCGGCCTGCGCCGCGCCGTCGCCCGGCTCACCGCCGACAGCCGCCGGCCCGCGGCGGGCCAGGCCGGCATGTTCGAGGACCACCGCCCGCGGCACGGCGAGGACGGCACCCTCGGCGATGCCGCGCGCGGCCTGTTCGCCGGTCCCCGCACCCGGCTCTTCGGCCGTGCCTCCTGGGCGGCCCTCCAGCAGATCCGCGCCGTCAACCACGTCCTGTCCGGCAAGCCCGCCGAAGGCCGGCCGCTGCCCGAGCGGCACCGCGCCGAGACCCTGCCCGACGGCTGGACCACCGATCCGCTCACCGCCCCCGCCTACTCCGGCGAGTGGACCGGGACACTGGGCACGTTGCGCGCCCTCGCCCTCCGGGCGACCGGGCCCGGCGTCGACGACCCCGGCCGGGAGGCCCTGCTCCTGCTCCTCACGGCCATTGCCGAAGGGCCGCTCGCCGGCCCCGCCGAACTGCGCGAGGTCACCCTCATCGAGGAGCGGGACTCCACTCCCCAGCGCGGCGGTCAGGTGTTCCGCCACGGTTCGCGCACCGTGGTCATCCTCGGCAACCGGAGGCTGCGCGGCGACGGCAAGGCCGAATGGTCCGCGCTCGACCACGACCCCGACGGCGTCTTCGGCGCCGTCGCGCACCTGACCACCGCGAAGGCGCACCCGGTGCCCGCCCGGCCGCCCGCCGCGTTCCTCACCGAAGTCGTCCGGCTCGTCCGGGAGAAGGGCCCCGCCCCCTGGCGGCCCGAGGCCGCCGCGGCCTTCGCCGAGGCCACCGGCAGCGGCCCCGGCCGGGCCGCGCTGCTCCTGGCCGGCCTCCCCGCCGACACCTCGCCCGCCACCCTGGCGGTCCTGGGCCTGAGGACGGGCCAGGCCCGGACGGCGGCGGCGCTGCTCCCCGGCGAGCCCGCGGACGTCGTCGCCGCCCTGCTGCCCGACGAGCCCGCCGCGCTGTGGGGCACCGGCCCCGACACGGCCGCCGCCGCCCGCCGGTGGCGGGAGCGGTTCGGGACGCTGCGCCTCGTTCCGGAGGACGTCGCCGCCGAGCTCCAGCTCACCGGCACCGCCATGGCCGCGCTCAACCCGGACCACACGCCCTGGCTCAGCCGCACCACCCGGCAACGGATATCCCCGCAGGGCCAGTTGACGGCGGATGACCCCGAGGCGGTGCCGGACGGCCGGCTGCTCGCCGACGCCGTGACCGCGCTCGCCACCCTCGGCTACGGCCTGCCCCACGGCCACCCGTTGCGCGCCGCCCTGCCCGAGGGACTCGCCGCCCTGCGCCGGCGCCTCTCCGACCCGGGACTGATCATGGACATGGGCCTGGACTGGACGGAGAAGCACGGTCCCAGCGCGCCCCGGCTCCGCGCGGCCCACGGCCTGCCCGAGGCCGGGGGAGCCGGGCCCGACGGACTGGTCCGCGCCGGCGAGGCGTTCGTCCTGGCCCCCTGGTACAGCGGTGCGGAGTCCACCCGGCTGCGCCCCGCCGGCCTCACCGGCGCCGACGACCCGGCCCTCGCCCTGATCGAGGGCATCGCTGGCCCGGGCGCCGCCCGCCCCCTCGACGCGCTGCGCGCCGTCCTCGGCACCGAGCTCGAACGCGCCCTCCGCGCCGGCCTCGACGACGGCTCGCCGGCCGGGTACGCGCAGGACCCCGCCCGCAGCGTCCCGGCGCTGGTCGCCGAGGTCGCCGCGGCCCACGCGCTGGCCGAGGACGCCGCCGCTCTCTACCTCCAGTTGCTGGCCCTGCCCGACCCCACCGACCGCAACCGCGCCCGCTGGACCGGCTGGCGCCCCGCCCGCGCCAAGCGCGCCGCGGCCGAGCTGGCCGGCTCCGGCCTGGTGGTGACCGCACAGCGGCCGCGCGCGGGCCGCCGGCTGTTCCTGCCCGGCGGCTGGGCGGACCTGAAGGCGCCCGCGCTGCCCGCGGAGACCTGGAAGGCCGGCCTCTACCCGCTGCGGCCGGGCGCCCGGGCCACGCCGCTGATCCCCGTTCCCGAACTGTTCGAGCGCGCCTGGGCACGGGTGCGCGACGGTGACGCCCCCGCCTACGAAGAGCTCGTCACCCGCGCCACCAGGAAGGGCCGCCGATGACCACCGCCACCACCCCCGCAGCCCGCCAGCTCACCCCGCCCGAGGACGAGTTCGCCACCGAGCTGGCCTTCCTCGCCGCACACGACCGCGGCCCCCGCCCGCCCGGCTGGCGGCTCACCCCCCGGGCCGTCGTCACGTTCGTGATGGGCAGCCCGGGCACCGCCCTCACCCTGCCCGACGACGCCACCGTTCCCGAGGGGATCCCGCGCCGGCTGGAGATCACGCGGAAGTTCGTCGGCGACCGCGCCCTCGTCGAGCGCTGCGTGGTCACCCTGGCCGGCGAGCGCGGACTGCTGCTCGTCGGCGAGCCCGGCACCGCCAAGTCGCTGCTGTCCGAGCTGCTGGCCACCGCCGTCTGCGGGACCGGCGCCCTGACCGTGCAGGGCACCGCGGGCACCACCGAGGACCAGCTCAAATACGGCTGGAACTACGCCCTGCTCCTCGCCCAGGGCCCCAGCCGCCATGCCCTCGTCCCCTCCCCGGTGCTCACCGCCATGACCACCGGCGCCGTCGCCCGCGTGGAGGAGATCACCCGCTGCCTGCCGGAGGTGCAGGACGCCCTGGTCTCCCTCCTGTCCGAGCGGCGCGTCGCCATACCCGAGCTGGCCGGCACCGAGGACGCCCAGGTGCACGCCGCCCCCGGCTTCGCCCTGATCGCCACGGCCAACCTCCGCGACCGCGGCGTCTCCGAGATGTCCGCCGCCCTCAAGCGCCGCTTCAACTTCGAGACGGTCGGCCCCATCGCCGACCCCGAAGCCGAAACGGCCCTGGTGCGCCGCCAGTCCCGGGCCGCCGTCGAGCGGTCCGGCGCCGCGTACGCGGTCGACGACTCCGTCCTGGAGGCCCTCGTCACCGCCTTCCGCGACCTCCGCGAGGGCCGGTCCGCCGAGGGCTGGGAGGTGGAGCGGCCGTCCACGGTCATGAGCACCGCAGAGGCCGTCGCCGTGGCTGGCGCGCTGGGCCTCGCCGCCGCCTACTTCCCCTCCGACCGCGATGTCCTCGGCCTGCTGCCCGGCCATCTGCTGGGCGTGGTCCGCAAGGACGAACCCGCCGACGCCGCCTGCCTCCAGGGCTACTGGGACGGCGCCGTGCGCCGCCGCGCCGAGCAGGGCTCGGCCACCTGGCGCACCCTGTGGGACCTGCGGCACGTGCTGGAGGGGTGACGCCGATGGCCACCGAACCGGACCCCGGCGCCCGGCAGGTGAGCGACGCCCTGGCCGAACTCACCGACCCCGCCGGCCCGTTCCTCATCGGCGTACGGCACCACGCGCCGTCCCTCGCCGCCGCCGTGCCCCGCCTGCTGGACGCCGCCGGGCCCGCCGTGCTGCTCGTCGAGCTGCCCGCCGAGTTCCAGGACTGGCTGCCCTGGCTCGCCCACGAGGAGACCCGCGCCCCCGTCGCCCTCGCCGCCGTCCCCGGCGCGGGGGAGTCCACCGGCGACCCGGCGTTCTACCCGTTCGCCGACTTCTCCCCGGAGCTGGCCGCCCTGCGCTGGGCCGCGCGCCGCGGCGTCCCGGCCATCGCCGCCGACCTCCCGCTCCACCTCCGGGGGCACCGCTCGCCCGGGCCCTCCGGCCCCGGCCGCCCCGGCCTCGGGCACGCGCTGCGCACCCGCCTCACCGGCCGGCGCGGCGACGACCTGTGGGACCGCCTGGTCGAGGCCACCGCCCCCGGCTCACCACCCGAGGCCGTCCGCCGCGCCGCGCTGCTCACCGGCTGGGCCCTGCGCCGCGACGCCGCCGAGGGCCCCGGCGTCGACCCCCTCGACCTGGACCGGGAGCGCTGGATGCGCGCCCGGCTGGCCGAGGCCGCCGCCGGGGGCCGCCGCGTCGCCGCCGTCGTCGGCGCGTTCCACACCCCCGCCCTCACCGCCCGGGCCGCCGCCGGGGACGACGCCCCTCCCGCCGGGGCGGACCTCGCGGCGGCCGAGGCCTGGACGGTGTCGCTGATCCCATACACCTACGCCCTGCTCGACGAGCGGTCCGGCTACCCGGCCGGCATCCGCGACCCCGAGTGGCAGCACCAGGTGCTGGACTCGGCGGGCGACCCCGCCGCCCTCGACCACGCGCTGACCCGCACCGCCGTCCGGATCTGCGGCGAGCTGCGCGCCCAGGACCACCCCGCGGGGCCGGCCGACGCGCGGGAGATCACCCGGCTCGCCGCCGACCTCGCCCGCCTCCGCGGCCTGCCCGCGCCCGGCCGCGGCGAGCTGATCGAGGCCGTGGGCACCACGCTGACCCAGGGCGAGCCGCTCGGCCGCGGCCGGGCCGTGTCCCACGCGCTGGAGCGGGTCCTGATCGGCTCCCGCACCGGCGGCCCCGCCCCCGGCACCCCGCGCGGCGGCCTCGGCCCCGCCGTCGAGACCGAGGTCGCCGAGCTCGGCCTGCCCGGCCCGGCCGACGCCACCGCACCCGCGCGCGACCTGCGCCTGGACCCCGTGCGTTCCCCGCTCGACCGGCGCCGCGAGCTGCTGCTGCGCCGCCTCACCGTCTGCGGCATCCCCTACGCCGAGGAGCAGCCCGTCACCGGCGCCGGCGGCGCCGACGCCGTCACCACCCGCTGGTCGCTGCGCTGGACACCGGCCACCGCCGCCATGCTCACGGCCGCCTCCGTCCGCGGGGTCACCGCCGCCCAGGCCGCCGAGGGCACCCTGCGCGAACGCCACCGCGCCGAGCGGGGGGCCGGCGGGCCCACCGCCGCCCAGGTCGTCGCCGGCCTCGATCACGCCGCCGCCTGCGGACTGGACGCCCTCACCGCCGAGCGCCTCGCCGAGACCCGCGCCGTTCTCCCGGCCACCGGCGCCCTGCCCGAGCTGCTGGCCGCCCTCACGCTGCTGGACCGGCTCCGCGCCGCCGGCCTGCCCACCGGGGACACCGCCGACCTGCTCACCGCCGCCGCGGTGCGCCAGGTGGCCGGGCTGACCGGCTCCGAGGACCCCGCCGACGCCCGCGCCCTCGTCGAACTGGGCCACCGCGCCGACCGGTTCGGCGGCATCCGGCTCACCGCCGCGCTCGCCGCCCTGGCCGCCGAGGGGGCCCCGCTCATGCGCGGCGCCGCCGCCGCGCTGCGCACGCTCCTCGGCCACCAGCGGCCCGAGGCCCTCGGCCGCCTGGTGGCGTCCTGGGTGGACGCGGCCACCGGCCCCGAGTCCCGCGCCGCGCTCACCGCCCGCCTCACCGGCCTGCTGACCGCCGCCGGCCCGCTGCTGGAGGCGTCGCCCGCCGCCCTCGGCCCGCTGTTCGACCGCGTCGCCGAGCTGCCGGACCGCCGTTTCCTGGACCGGCTGCCGGCTCTGCGCGCCGGCTTCGACACGCTCAGCCCGGCCGCCCGGGACCGGCTTCTGGACGTGGTGGAGGACCGCGTCGGCGACCGGATCGGCGCGTTGCCCGACGCCGGGGCCGACGCGGACACCCTCGCGCTGTGGACCCGGGCCGATCTCACGGCCCGCGACGTCCTGGCCGGCCGGGGCCTGCTGCCCGCCCCCGGCCCGGCGGGCCGGGCCGCCCCCGGCGCGGACGCCGGCCGGCCCGCCGCCGCCCGCCCGCCGGAGGAGCGGACCCTCGCCCTCGTCGACCGCTGGCGGCTGCTGCTCGGCCGCCGCGCGGACCGGCTCCCTTCCGCGGCCATCCCGCTGGCCACCGCCCTGGACGAGTTGTACGGATCGGGCCGCGGTGAGGGCGCGCGCGGCGACCTCGCCACGGGCGGGCGCGGCCGGGAGGCTCCGTATCCCGGCGTCCGCGAGTGGTCCGGGGCGCTCGCCGCCTGCTTCGGCCCCGGCATCCGCGAGGAGGTCCTGGCCGCGGCCGTGGCCGCGGGCCGCGGCGACGCCGTATCCGCGCTGGACCCCGACAGCGTCCGCCCCTCGGTCGAACTGCTGCGCACCGTACTCAGCCACGCCGGCGGCCTGCCCGAGGCCCGCCTCGTCCAGCTCCGCCCCCTGGTCCGTCGCCTCGTCGACGAGCTCACCCGGCGGCTGGCCACCCGGCTGCGGCCCGCGCTCACCGGCGCCGCGCTGCCCCGTCCCACCCGGCGCCCCACCGGCCGCCTCGACCTGCCCCGCACCATCCGGGCCAGCCTGCACACGGCGCGGCCCGCCGAGGACGCCGGCGTCCAGATCATCCCGGAACGGCCCGTGTTCCGCGGCCGGGCCACCAGGACCGCCGACTGGCGGCTGATCCTGCTCACCGACGTGTCCGGCTCCATGGAGGCGTCCACGATCTGGTCCGCGCTCACCGCCGCCGTCCTCGCCGGAGTCCCCACCCTCACCACCCACTTCCTGGCGTTCTCCACGGAGGTGGTCGACCTCACCGGCCACGTGCACGACCCGCTCGGCCTGCTTCTGGAGGTCAGGATCGGCGGCGGCACCCACATCGCCGCCGCACTGCGGCACGCCCGCACGCTCGTCACCGCACCCTCGCGCACCCTGGTCGTCGTCATCAGCGACTTCGAGGAGGGCTATCCGGTGGGCGGACTGCTCGCAGAAGTGCGGGCCCTGGCCGGGTCCGGCGCCCATGTCCTGGGCTGCGCCAGCCTGGACGACGCCGGCCGCCCCCGGTACTCCACGGCCGTCGCCGGCCAGTTGGTCGCCGCCGGGATGCCCGTCGCCGCGCTCAGCCCGCTCGAACTCGCCCGCTGGGCAGGGGAGAAGATCCGTTGACCGACACCCCCGGGCTGCCCGCCGTCGCCCCCGCCGTGACCGCCGCCCTGATCCAGGGCCTGAGCCCCCGGCTGCGCAAACGCCTCGACGCCGCCGCGGCCAGGCTCGCCGCCCGCCCGGCGACCCGCGACGGCGACACGGTGCGCCTCGCCGTGGACGACGACACCCAACTGGAGCTGGCCGCCCCGGGCGGCACCGTCACCACCACCGACGCGATCCGCTGCGGCTGCCTGCTGGCCCCCGACTGCCTGCACCGCGCGGCGGTCGCCGCCGCCGCGCCCGTCGCCGACGACGACGCGCCGCCCCCGCCGCCCGCCGCCACCCCCGAGCCGGGCGGCGGCCCGGCCCCCTCGGAGCGGGCGGCCGACGACGCCGAGCCGGTGACGCCCGGTCAGCGCGCCGCCGCGACCGCCCTGTGGACCGCGGGTGCCGCCGTGCTGGAGGCCGGCACCGACGGCGCCGGCGCGTTCGCCCAGGCGGAGCTGCTGGGCGCCGCCCACGCCGCGCGCCTCGCCGGGCTGCACCGCCCGGCCGCCGCGGCCGTCGCCACCGTGACCGCGCTGCGCGCCGCGCGCGGTGCCGACCCCGCGTACCGGCTCGCGGATCTGACCGCCGCCCTGCGGGAATTGCTGGCCACCGCCCACGGCCTCGCCCACGCGGAGGGCCCGCCGCCCGCCGGCCTGCGCGGCACCGCGCGCAGGCCGTACGTTCCCGGTGGCTCGCTGCGGCTGTACGGCCTGTTCACCGAGCCGGTGCTGACCGGCACCGGTCACGCGGGCGCGGTCACCTGGACCGCGGACGCCGACGGCCGCCTGTACACCGTTCCGGACGTGCTCCCCGGCGGCGCCGCGCGCGCCGCCTCCGCCGCCGACCGCACCGTGCGGCTCGGCGACACCGCCCTCACCCACCGCGAGCTGTCCCGCGCCGGCCTCGCCGTCTCCGGCGCCACCGTCGCGCCCGACGGCCGGCTCGGCGCCGGATCGGCCGTCCGCGCCGTGCGGGCCGCCGGCGCCGACTGGGACGACGACCCGCTGGGGCGGCTGTGGGACACCCCGCCCGGCGAGCAAGCCGCCCGCGCCTTGGCGGCCGCGCACCGCCCCGCCGGCTCCGACCTGCTCTTCCTCGACGTCACGGTCACCGGCCCGCTGGCCGAGCCCGGCGGCCACGTGCTGGCCGCCGACTGCCGTGGGCTGCCGCTGCGGCTGGCCGCCGCGGACGACCACCCCGCGCTCGCCCACCGGGACAACCTGCGCCTGCTCGCCGCCGCGCCCGGCCTGCGGCTGCGGATCATCGGCCGGCTCATCCCGGCCGCCCACCCCCGGCTGGCCCTGCTCGCCGCCGGCCGCCCGCCCGGCGCGGGCCCCACGCTGCGCGCCGAAGGGCTCCGGGACCGGATCGACCTGGGCTACGACCGGCTCCCGCGCGCCGACCTCCCCGACCCGCCCGGCCCGCCGCGTTCCCCGGCGGGCCCCGGCGGCGGCGCCGAGGCACCCCTGCACCTGCTGCGCCGCCGCACGAACCAGGCCGTCACCGCCGGCCGCCGCACCCTCGCCCTCCCCGGCTCGGCCACGACCGACGCCGCCCGCCTGCGCACCTCCGGCCTCGCCACCGGCGCCGACCTGGTCGACGAGCTGCACCGGGCGGCCGCCCACCGCGCCCTGGACGGCTTCGGCCGCCTCCTGCCCGCCGACCCCGACCGTTTCGCCCGCGCGTGGCTCGCGGTCGCCGAGTACACGGAGGCCGTGGCCCAGGCACTGTGCGCGGCGGCCTGGTCCGCGCCGCAGGAGACGTGAGCAACGCCCGCGCACACAGCGGGACGGGCCACCCACCGCCGCGCCCGCCTTCCGCTGGTTGGCTCCAAAACGGCCTGGCCATGGACGAGTTCGCCCCCGGCCTGGATGCCGCGGCCGCGCGCGGGCCCGTGCCACCGTGCGCTCGGCCACGCTGGCCCGTGCCACTGTGCGCTCGGCCACGCCCGGCCACGCTCGGCCGCCGGCCGGTGGCTCCCGAATGGCGCGCCATGGGGGCCTTCGCCGCCGATGCCCGCGGGCACGGCGCGGCCACGGACGACTTCACCCCCATCGCCCGCCCGAAGGCCACCGAGTCGCCCCACCCCCCTCCAAAATCCCCGACGCATGCGAGGGTGACCGCATGGCGTTCTCCCGATTCACCCCCGAGGCCACGCCCGCCGCCCGCGTCGGGCTGGGGCTGGCCGCCGTCGGCCGGCCCGGTTACATCAACCTCGGCCGGGACCGTGACCTGCCCGGCGACCGCACTCCCGAGGCTCTGCGCGAGCGCAGCCACCGGTTGCTCGACGCCGCCCACGCGGCCGGCGTCCGTTACCTGGACGCGGCCCGTTCCTACGGCATGGCCGAGAGCTTCCTCGCCGACTGGCTGGCCGCCCGGCCCGGGATCACCGATGTCGTCGTCGGCAGCAAGTGGGGCTACACGTATACGGCCGGCTGGCGCGCCGATGCCGAGACGCACGAGGTGAAGGACCACGGGGCGGCCACGTTCGACCGCCAGTACGCCGAGACCCGGGCGCTGCTCGGCGACCGGCTCGACCTGTACCAGATCCACTCCGTCACCCCGGACAGCCCGGCCCTCAACGACCCCGCCGTGCTCGACCGGCTCGCCCGCCTCGCCGAGGACGGCGTGAGCGTCGGCCTGTCCACCAGCGGTCCGGGCCAGGCCGACGCCATCCGCGCCGCGCTGGCCGTCACCGTGGACGGCCGGCCGCTGTTCACCACCGTGCAGTCCACGTTCAACGTCCTGGAGCAATCGGCCGGTCCCGCGCTCGCCGAGGCGCACGCCGCCGGACTGACCGTGATCGTCAAGGAGGCCGTCGCCAACGGCCGGCTGGCCCGCCGCGACACCGCGCCGCCCGAGCTGGCCGCGCTCGCCCAGGAGTACGGCGTCGGCTGCGACACGGTCGCCTTGGCCGCGGTCCTCAACCAGCCCTGGGCCGGCCTCGTCCTGTCCGGCGCGGCCACTCTCGGGCAGCTCCGCAGCAACGTCGCCGCCGCCCGGCTGCACGCGGATCCCGAGCGGCTGGCCGCCCTCGCCCGGCTGGCCGAGCCCCCGGCCGACTACTGGCGGACGCGCTCCGCCCTGCCCTGGACCTGAGTGGTCAGGCCGCCTTCACCTTGGTGGCGTACATGTCCACGTACTCCTGCCCGGACAGCCGCATCACCTCGGTCATCACCTCGTCGGTGACGGCCCGCAGCACATACCGGTCGCGGTCCATGCCCTCGTAGCGCGTGAAGTCCAGCGGCGAGCCGAACCGCACGGTGATCCGCCGGCCCCGCCCGACGCGCGGCAGGCCGCGGCCGCCCGGCTGCACCCGGTCCGTGCCGATCATCGCGAACGGCACCACCGGCGCGCCCGTCATCAGCGTCAGCCGCGCGATGCCGGTGCGCCCCCGGTACAGACGTCCGTCGGGTGACCGGGTGCCCTCCGGGTAGATCCCGAAGACCTTGCCCTCCTCCAGCACGCGCCGCCCCGTCATCAGGGCCGCCACTCCGCCGTGCCCGCCGTCCCGGTCCACCGGGATCATGCCGACCGCCGTGAAGAACCACGCCATCAGCCGCCCCTTGAGCGAGCGGCCCGTGACGTACTCGTCCTTGCCGATGAAGAACACCTGCCGCTCCATGACCAGGGGCAGGATGATCGAGTCGATGAACGTCAGGTGGTTGCCGGCGAGAATCACCGGCCCCCGGTCGGGAATGCGCTCGATCCCCTCGACGCACGGGCGGAAGAACAGCTTCAGCAGCGGGCCGAGCAGCATCTTCAGCAGCACGAATCGGGACAAGTTCCCCTCCGGTCGTTCATGGTCATGCGTACCTCCGCACGCCTAGGGACGATACTCGCGCCTCGCCACACATCGCGCACGGGGTTCACGCCACCGATACTCAGCTTTGACGTGGCTTCGTCGACTGTTTCCTCCGGCGTCCCCGTGCGTACAGGGCCGCGTCCCTACGATCGGGCGCGATCAAGGGCCGCCGGCAGCCGGACCACCGGAGCGGGTGCGCGCCCACGGGAACGAGCCCTACGGAGAAACCATGGCAGCTCACCAGGCGGCAGGCGCCCACTCCCCATCCCCGGGCCGGCGGGCCGTGCTCGGCGCGACGGTGGCCGGCGCCGGCGCCGCGGCGCTGTTCGGCGCGGCGGCCCCCGCCCGCGCCACCGGCCGCCCCGGCCGCGGCCCGGGCCGCGAACTGCCCACGCCGACGGTCATCGCCCACCGCGGCGCCTCCGGCTACCGCCCCGAACACACCCTGGGCGCCTACCAGCTCGGCCTCGACCTCGGCGCGGACATCATCGAGCAGGACCTGGTCCCCACCCGGGACGGGCACCTGGTCTGCCGGCACGAGAACGACATCAGCGGCACCACCGACGTCGCCGACCACCCGGAGTTCGCCGACCGCCGCACCACCAAGACCGTGGACGGCCAGTCCATCACGGGCTGGTTCACCGAGGACTTCACGCTGGCCGAGCTGAAGACGCTGCGCGCCACCGAACGCATCCCGGACCAGCGCCCGGCCAACACGCTCTACAACGGCCGCTGGACCGTTCCCACTTACGACGAGGTGCTGCGCTGGGCCGTCGACCAGGGCCGCAGGCGCGGCCGTCCGGTCTGGCTGTACACCGAGACCAAGCACCCCTCGTACTTCCGCTCCATAGGACTGGGCCTGGAGGAGCGCCTGGCCCGGCTGCTCCGCCGCCACGACCTGCACCGTGCCAACTCCCGGGTGTTCCTCCAGTCGTTCGAGCCCAGCAGCATGGAGCGGATGGCCCGCCTGGTGGACACCCCCCGCGTGGTGCTGTTCTCCTCGGCCGGCTCGCGCCCCTGGGACTTCCGGGAGTCCGGCGACCCGCGCACCGTCGCCGACCTCGTGACCCCCGAGGGCCTGCGCGAGATCGCCGCCTACGCCCAGGGCGTCGGCCCGACGCTCGACCTGGTCATCCCGCGGAACGCCGACGGCACGCTGGGCACCACCACCGCCCTGGTCTCCGACGCGCACGCCGCCGGCCTGCTGGTGCACCCCTACACCGCGCGCAACGAGAACCGCTATCTGCCCGCCGAGTTCCGCCGGGGCTCCGACCCCAACGCCTTCGGCGACGTCTTCGGCGCGCTGAACGCGTACTTCGAGGCGGGCATCGACGGCGTGTTCGCCGACCACCCCGACACCGCGCTGCTCGCCGCCGCCGACTTCGGCCGCTGACGCCCACGCCCGCAGGGCCCGGGGGAGGCGGCGAGTCGGCAATCTCACAAGGTAGTTGGCTCCAGCACATTCCCCCGAGTACCGGCCGCCCAGCACAATGTGACGGCGCGGGTGGTGACCTGCGCCGTCAGGGCAGCCGCCGGCCGAAGCGCGACCCTCACACACGCCCGGCCGGCCCAACACCTCAACGGAGGCGCGTGCACATGGGGATGAGCGTCACGATCGACACGGCGACGGGCGAGGACGCCGAGCAGATCCTGAAACTGCAATACCTCTGCTACCAGCCGGAGGCCGAGCTCTACGGGGACTACACCATCGAGCCGCTGACCCAGACGCTGGCCGACCTGCGTGCCGAAGTGGCCGACACCTGCGTGCTGGTGGCCCGCCTCGGCGCGGAGGTCGTCGGCTCGGTCCGCGGCCGGGTCGACGACGACGGCACCGCCAACATCGGCCGCCTCATCGTGCACCCCCGGATGCAGCGCCACGGCCTCGGCGGGCGGCTGCTGGCCGCCATCGAGGCGCGGCTCGCGGCGGAGCGGGACGCCGCCCGCTACCGCCTGTTCACCGGGCACCGCAGCGCCGGGAACCTGCGCCTGTACCGGCGGCTCGGCTACGCCCCGGTGGGTGTGGAAGAGGTATCCCGCCACCTGAGCCTGGTCACCCTGGAGAAGGACGTCCCCGCCTCGCTGGCCGCCAGTGCCTGAGCCCGCCGAACGCCCCGGCCCCGGTCACGCCGCCGCGGCCGGGGCCCCGCCACGGGTCCGGCGCAGCCACAGCAGCCCGGTGACCGGCAGCACCAGCGGCAGGAACAGGTACCCCATCCCGTAGTCCGACCACACCGTGGCGTCGGGGAACGCCGACGGCTCCACCAGGGTCCAGGTCCCCACGGTCAGCACCCCGGCCAGCTCCGCCGCGCACGCGACCAGCGCCAGCCGGCGCGCCGCCTCCCCGCCGCGCACCAGCGACAGCGTGATGAACGCGTAGACGATCGCGGCGACCGCCGAGAGCACATAGGCCAGCGGCGCCTCGTCGAAACGTGTGGACAACTGGTACACGGAGCGCGAGGTGGCGCCCACCGTGAAGACGCCGTACAGCGTGACCAGCAGCCGCCCCGGCCCCTGCCGCAGATTCGGCCCCCGCCCCTGGTCCGCGAGCTGCTCAGGCACCGCCGCCCCCCGCCCACACATCGGCCAGCCGGAGCTGGAGCGCCGCGAGCACCAGGGCGCCCGCGGCCACCGTCGCCGAACCCCACCGGGAGCGTTCACTCAGCGAGACGATGCCCACCACCGGCAGGCAGAGCGGGACCGACACCAGATACGACACGAAGATCGCCGTCCCGCCGTCGCCGGGCCGCTCCCCGCGGGAGAGCTGCACGACGCCGACCACGAGCTGTGCCAGCGCGAACAGCAGCACCACGGCCATTCCGATGTAGTGCCAGTCCTTGACCGGCTGGTCGCGGAAGGCGGCGTACCCGCACCAGGCGGCCAGCAGCAGAGCGGTCACGACGACCGTCACCGTCAGCGGCGTGAACATGCGCCGACTCTAACGGGACGCCTCCCGCCGCCCGCCGGGAGGGGCCGCCGGTACGGGGCGTCCGGCCGCCCGCCGCGTGGCGTTGACCACATGATCCCGTTCCCGGCGTACCGCGGTCGGAACGTCTGATTTACTTGTGCTCATGACCACGACGAGCATCCGTTTCCGGACGACCGAGGCAGCCGTCATGCCCGGTGCTCGTTGTCTGTGTCGAATGTGTGACGGCTGAGGGCCCCCGCCCGAGCAGCTCGCGCCCCGAAGCGACACGGCCGGCCACGGTCCCGGGCGCCCCCGACCGGGGGACGCGCCCGCCCCCGCCCGGCGCTCACGCTCTTCCCGTTCGCGTACACCAGGACGTTCACCGTGCTCCGAAGGCGTCGCCCACCCACGCCCCTTCGGCACCCGACAGTGACGGAAAGCCAGTGATCACCACTTCGGACCTGACGAAGGTCTACCGTTCGCGCGGCCGCGAGGTCACCGCGCTCGACGGCGTCAGCCTCCACGTCCGCCCGGGCGAGGTCTACGGCGTCATCGGCCGCAGCGGAGCGGGGAAGTCCACGCTGATCCGCTGCCTCAACCTGCTGGAGCGCCCCACCTCCGGCACGGTGACCGTCGACGGGCAGGACCTGACGGCCCTCGCCGGCTCCGGCAACCGCGCCCCCCGCCCGCTCCGGCTGGCGCGCAGCGGCATCGGCATGATCTTTCAGCACTTCAACCTGCTGTCCTCCCGCACCGTCCAGGGCAACGTCGAACTGCCGCTGGAGATCCTCGGCCTCTCCCGCCGCGACCGCGCCCGCAAGGCGCTGGAGCTGCTGGACCTCGTCGGCCTCGCCGACAAGGCCGGCGTCTACCCCGCCCGGCTCTCCGGCGGCCAGAAGCAGCGCGTCGGCATCGCCCGCGCGCTGGCCGGTGACCCCAAGGTGCTGCTGTCCGACGAGGCCACCTCCGCCCTGGACCCGGAGACCACCCGCTCCGTGCTGTCGCTGCTGCGCGACCTCAACGAGCAGCTCGGCCTCACCGTGCTGCTGATCACGCACGAGATGGACGTCGTCAAGGCCGTCTGCGACTCCGCCGCGCTCATGGAGAAGGGCCGGATCGTCGAGTCCGGCGCCGTCTCCGACCTGCTGGCCACCCCCGGCTCCCGGCTGGCCCGCGAGCTGTTCCCGGTGGGCGGCGACCTGTCGGCCGGCGACCGGACCGTCGTCGACATCACCTTCCACGGCGAGTCCACCGGCCGCCCGGTGATCTCCCGCCTCTCCCGCGCCTACGACGTCGACGTCTCCATCCTCGGCGCCGCCATGGACACCGTGGGCGGCCGGCAGGTCGGCCGGATGCGCATCGAACTGCCCGGCCGCGCCGAGGACAACGTGGTCCCCATCGGCTTCCTGCGCGAGCAGGGCCTCACCGTCGAGCTGCCGGGCGACCCGCCGGCCGGCCGCGCCGACGTCGTCGAGCTGAGCGGGGAGGGCGCCTGATGACCTGGGACGAGATGCGGCCCCTGCTGGAGCAGGGCACCATCGACACGCTGTACATGGTCGGCTGGTCCACGTTCTACGCCGTGCTCGGCGGCCTGCCGATCGGCGTGCTGCTGGTCCTCACCGACCGCGGCGGCCCGCTGGCCAACGTCGTGCTCAACAAGGCCCTCGGCATCATCGTGAACATCGGCCGCTCGCTGCCGTTCATCATCATGATGGTCGCGCTGATCCCGTTCACGCGCTTCGTCGTGGGCACCGCCGTCGGCCCCACCGCCGCGATCGTGCCGCTGGCCATCGGCGCCATCCCGTTCTTCGCCCGGCTGGTGGAGACGGCCGTCCGCGAGGTCGACCACGGCCTGGTGGAGGCCGTTCACGCCATGGGCGGCGGCACCTGGACCGTGGTCCTCAAGGTGCTGCTGCCGCAGTCCCTGCCGTCCCTGGTCGCCGGGCTGACCACCACCGTCATCGCCCTCGTCGGCTACTCGGCGATGGCCGGCGCGGTCGGCGGCGGGGGCCTGGGCACCCTCGCCCTCACGTACGGATACCAGCGCTTCGAGGACGGCTTCATGCTCGTCACCGTCGCCGTCCTCATCGTCCTCGTGACGGCCGTCCAGCTCCTGGGCGACGGCATCGTCCGCCTCATCCACCGCCGCGAGCGCGCCTCCACCTGACCGGCGCGCGCCGCCCCCCGACCACCCGGGACACCACTCCGGGCCACCAAGAAACACGCGTCATTCAGCGAAAGGGCACTTTTCGTGCGTACTCCCCTCAAGACCAGCGCCGTCCTCGCGGCCACCGCCGCCCTCGCTCTCGGGCTCACCGCCTGCGGCACCGACTCCGACCCGGACTCCGGCGGCTCGGGTGACTCCGGCGGCTCCGGTGGGGCCGCCGACGAGACCAGCGTCAGCGAGCCCCTGAGCGTCGCCGCCAACCCCGTCCCGCACGCCGCGATCCTCCAGTACGTCCAGGACAACCTGGCCGAGGAGGCCGGCATCGAGCTGGACATCCGCGAGTTCACCGACTACGTGCTCCCCAACACGGCCGTGGACAGCGGTGAGGTGGACGCCAACTTCTTCCAGCACAAGCCCTACCTGGACGACTTCAACGCCAACCAGGGCACCGACATCGTGCCGGTCGTCAACGTCCACCTGGAGCCGCTGGGCCTGTACTCCAACGAGCTGGCCGGCGCCGACGAGCTGGGCGAGGGCGACTCCATCGCGGTGCCCAACGACGCCACCAACGAGGGCCGCGCCCTCAGGCTCCTGGCCGACAACGGCGTGATCGAGCTCGCGGAGGGCGTCGGTGCCAACGCGACCCTCGCGGACATCACCGAGGACAACGGCATCTCCTTCGAGGAACTGGAGGCCGCCACCCTCCCGCGCGCCCTGGAGGACTTCGACGCCGCCGTCATCAACGGCAACTACGCGATCGAGGCCGACCTCGCGCCCGCCGAGGACGCCCTGGTCCTGGAGAGCGCCGAGGACAACCCCTACGCCAACTTCCTGGCGGTCAAGGCCGGCAACGAGGACGACCCCCGCGTGGAGATCCTCGCCGAGCTGCTGAACTCCGACGGAGTCAAGCAGTTCATCGAGGACACCTACGAGGGCTCGATCGTCCCCGCCTTCGGCGCGCCCCTCTCCTGACACCCGCCGCGCCGGGCTCCCGGCCACCCGCCCGGGGCCCGGCGCGGCGCGGCGGACGCCGATACTGCATGCTGTCCCCTCAGACTTCAGGCAGGGAGCGGCGCATGACACCCACCTTCCCCGACATCTCCATCAGTACCGACCGGCTGGTGCTGCGCCCGTTCGAGGAAGCGGACATCCCCGAACTCACCGCGATGATGAGTGACGAGCTCACCGCGACCTGGACCTCCGCCCCCGTCCCGTACACGGCCGCCGAGGCCCGGGACTGGATCACCCGCCGGGCCCCCGCCGAACGGGCCGAGGGCCGCGGCATCGTCCTGGCCGTCCACGAACTGCTCACCCACCGGCTGGTCGGCAGCGTCCACCTGCGCAACACCAACTGGCGCGCCCTCGCCACCGAGGTCGGCTACGTCGTCGCGCCCTGGGCCAGGGGCGAGGGCTACGCGGCCGAGTCCGTGCTGGCCGTCGCGCAATGGCTCTTCCAGGACCAGAAGTTCGAACGCCTGGAGCTGCGCACCGCGGCTGGCAACACCGCCTCCCAGCAGGTCGCCCAGAAGATCGGCTGCCTGAGCGAGGGCGTTCTGCGCAACGCGCTGATAGTGCGCTCCCGCACCGAGGACGGCGGCTGGACCGACATCCGCACCGATCTCATCGTCTGGGGCCTGCTCCCGGAGGACCTGGAGGACGCCCCCGGCCCCGGATACCGCGCAGGGTAGGCTCTTCGCCGTCCCCGACCTGCGACGACTCCAGGAGCGCCCCGACCATGGCCGACCGCGTCACCGTGATCGGATGGGACGGCTCCCCGCTGGACCCGGCCGCCCGCGCCGCCCTCCAGGCGGCCACGCTGGTGGCCGGTGCCCCCCGGCACCTGGACCTGCCCGAGGTCCCCTCCCACGCCGAACGCGTCCAGCTCGGCAGCGTGGCCCTCGCCGCCCGCCGCATCGCCGCCCACCGCGGCTCCGCCGTGGTGCTCGCCGACGGCGACCCCGGCTTCTTCGGCGTCGTCCGCGCGCTGCGCGACCCCGCCCACGGCCTGGAGGTGGAGGTCGTCCCGGCCGTGTCCGCCGTCGCCGCGGCCTTCGCCCGCGCGGGCATGCCCTGGGACGACGCCCGCGTCGTCGTGGCCAACCGGCGCACCCTGCGCCGCGCGGTGAACGTCTGCCGCGCCCATCCCAAGGTCGCCGTCCTCACCTCGCCCGGCGCCGGCCCCGCCGAGATCGCGCTGCTGCTCGGCCAGGTCCACCGCACCTTCGTCATCTGCGAATCGCTGGGCACCGACCGGGAACGGGTCTCCGTCCTCACCTCCGACACCGTCTCCCAGCACCGCTGGAGCGACCCCAACCTGGTGATCGTGATAGGGAGCAGCGGGTCCGCCCACCCCGGCGACAGCAGTTGGCTGGCCGGCCTCGACCCCGGCGGCGCCCACCAGCCGCGCGGCTTCGGCCTCGACGCCGCCGCCTACGCCCCGGACGTTCCCGACCCCGGCGCGGACGCCGCCGCCCCCGGCCGCGACCGCCGGCTGCGCGCCCTGCAACTGGCCGTCCTCGGCCCCTCCGTCGGCGACCTGATGTGGGACGTGGGCAGCGGCGGCGGGCTGGCCGCCGTGGAGGCCGCGCGGCTGGGCTCGGCGGTGATCGCCGTCGATCGCGACGCCCGGGCCTGCGCCCGCGCCGAGACCATCGCTCGCCACGCCGGCGTGCAGGTCCACGTCGTGCACGGCGTGGCGCCGCAGGTGCTGGAGGATCTGCCCGAGCCCGATGTGATCCGCGTCGGCGGCGGCGGCCACCGCACCCTCGTGGCCTGTGCGGACCGCCGCCCGCAGCGCATCGTCACGCACGCCATGACGCGGGATCAGGCCGAGTCCGCGGGGCGGGTGCTGGCCGGTGCCGGGTACGCGGTGGAGTGCACGCTCCTCCAGTCCGTCGAACTGGAGACGCGCGACTGGTCCGAACGAGGCCGCACCGTTGTCTTTCTGCTCGTCGGCAGCCGGTTGCCGACGGCGCAGTGACAAACCGGGACCATCCCGGACCACTCGCGCACACCCCTGAACGAGGTCGGCCGTCATCCCGGGTAGGCTGATGGATCGTTGTGCCGTCAGCCGGACTCGATGATTCGTCCATCAATGTCCGGGGTTGGAAGGAGCACGTGCGATGGGCGAGGTGGACGCATGACGGACACCGGCCGGATCCCGGAGGGGGGACAGCCGGAGCAGGCCGGCGGACAGCCGGACCAGCTCCCGCAGCAGCCGGGCACACCGGCTCCCGCGGCCTATCCCTTCCCCGCCCAGCCCGAGGAGGTCGGCGACGCCGAGGGCGAGGAGGAGGATCTGCTGATGCCTCCCGCGAGCGGCGCCTGGGGCGACGGCGCGGCCGCGCCCCGGCCGCCGGTGCCCGCCCAGCCGGGCGTGGTCCGGCCCCTCGCACCCCGTCCCGTCGCCCCGGCGCCGGGTGCGCACCCCACCGAGCCGGAGTATCTGGACGTCCCGGGCGAGCACACCGCTCCGGCGCTCACCACCGGCCCCGCGGCGGAGGGCCCCGCCACGCCCGCCGGGGGAGTTCCCGCACCGGCCCAGCCGGCTCCGGCCGCAGCCGCCGCGCCAACACCCGCCGCGCCCGAGGCGGTTCCCGCGCCCGAGGCGGTTCCCGCGCCCGAGCCCGTTCCCGCGCCCGAGCCCGTTCCGGTTCCGGCTCCCGAGGCCGCCGCTCAGCCCGGCTCCCCGGCCGGCGGACCCGCCGCCGAGGCGGCCCCCGCCGCGCCTGCCCAGCCGGTCCCGGCGGCGCTGCCCACCCCGCCCGGCGCCTGGCAGCCGGTGGCCCCGCAGCCCGGCGAGGCCCCACAGCCCGCCGCGGCTCAGCCGGCCGGGCCGCAGCCCGCGGAGCCGACCCCCGCCGCGGCGGCCCCCGTTGAGCCCGCGCCCGCCGAGGCAACGCCCGCCGCGGCGGCCCCCGTTGAGCCCGCGCCCGCCGAGTCGGCGCCCGTGGAGCCAACACCCGCCGAGGCAGCGCCCGTTGAGACCCCGGCGGCGGAGCCCGCCGCCTCCGAGCCGGCCGAGCCCGTGGCTGCCCGGGCCGCCGCCCCCGAGGCCGCGTCGGTCCAGCAGCCCGCGCCCGCCCCGGCACCGCAGCCGGCCCCCGTCGTCCCGGCCCCCCGCAACGCCGCCGCCCCGGCCGCCCCTCAGGCGCCCCGGGCCCCGCAGCCCGGCGAGGCCGCCCAGCCGACCCAGCCGGAGCCGAACGGGCCGGCCCCGGCCGCCGAACAGCCCGCCCCGGCCCCCGAGCCGGCCCAGCCCGTGGCCGCCGGGCCCGCCGCCGCGCCGGGCCCGCCCGCCCCCGGCTACCCGGAGCCCGAACGCGACGCCGTGCACCGGCTGATGCGCGAACGGCGCGACATCCGCAACGGCTTCCGCTCCGACCCCATCCCGCACGACGTGCTGCTGCGCGTCCTGCAAGCCGCGCACACCGCGCCCAGCGTCGGCCTCTCCCAGCCCTGGGACTTCGTGATCATCCGCTCCCAGGAGACCCGGCAGAAGGTCCACGAGCTGGCCGTCGCGCAGCGCGAGGCATACGCCAAGTCGCTGCCCAAGGCCCGCGCCAAGCAGTTCAGGGAGCTGAAGGTCGAGGCCATCCTCGACACCCCGGTCAACATCGTGGTCACCGCCGACCCCACCCGCGGCGGCCGGCACACCCTCGGCCGGCTCACCCAGCCGCAGATGGCGCCGTACTCCTCCGCCCTCGCCGTGGAGAACCTGTGGCTGGCCGCCCGCGCCGAGGGCCTGGGCGTCGGCTGGGTCAGCTTCTTCGACGAGCGCGAACTGGTCCGCACCCTCGGCCTGCCCGAGCACCTGGAGATCGTCGCCTACCTCTGCGTCGGCTACGTCGACGCGTTCCCCGGCGAGCCCGAACTGGCCCAGCAGGGCTGGTCCCAGCGCCGCCCGCTGTCCTGGGTGGTCCACGACGAGACGTACGGCCGCCGCGCCCTGCCCGGCGCCGAGCCGCACGACCTGCTCAGCGAGACCCTCGCCGAGATCCGCCCGCTGGACGCCCAGGCGCTCGGCGAGGCGTGGGAGCGGCAGAAGCGGATGACCAAGCCCGCCGGCGCGCTGGGCGCCCTGGAGGTCATCTCCGCCCAGTTGTGCGGCCTGTCCCGCAGTTGCCCGCCGCCCGTGCCCGAGCCGGCGGCCGTCGCGGTCTTCGCCGGCGACCACGGCGTGCACGCCCAGGGCGTCACGCCCTGGCCCCAGGAGGTCACCGGCCAGATGGTGGCCAATTTCCTGGCCGGGGGAGCGGTGTGCAACGCGTTCGCCGCCCAGGTCGGCGCCGAGGTCTGCGTCATCGACGTCGGCGTCCGGGGCGAACTGCCCAGCACCCCCGGCCTGTTGCCGCGCAAGATCCGGCCCGGCACCGGCGACATCACCGCCGGGCCCGCGATGAGCCGCGAGGAGGCGCTGCGCGCCGTCGAGGTGGGCATCGAGACCGCGCGCGACCTGGTGGCCGCGGGCAACCGCGCCCTGCTCACCGGCGAGATGGGCATCGCCAACACCACCGTCTCCGCGGCGCTCGTCGCCGTCTTCACCGACGCCGAGCCCGCCGAGGTCACCGGCCGCGGTACCGGCATCGACGACGAGACGCACGCCAGGAAGGTCGACGTGGTCCGCCGCGCCCTGCAACGGCACGAGCCGGACCCCACCGACCCCATCGGGGTGCTGGCCGCCGTCGGCGGCCTGGAGCACGCCGCGCTCACCGGGCTGATCCTCGGCGGCGCCTCGCTGCGCGTCCCGGTCATCCTCGACGGCGTCAGCGCGGGCGCCGCGGCCCTGGCCGCCCGCGCCATCGCGCCCGAGGCGGTCTCCGTGTGCATCGCCGGCCACCGCAGCGCCGAGCCGGGCCATCTGGCCGCGCTCACCGCGCTGGGCCTGCGCCCGCTGGTGGACCTGGACCTGCGCCTGGGCGAGGGCACCGGTGCGCTGCTGGCCCTGCCCGTGGTGCAGAGCGCGGCCCGCGCGATGCGCGAGGTGGCCACCTTCGACTCGGCCGGGGTCACCGACAAGAATTAAGGTGAGGCACGGCCAGGGGCTCCCAGGGGCGCCCGGCCGGTCCGTTCCGCCTCGCGAGGAGCCCGCACCACCCATGCCCGAGAATCCCGCATACCCCGTCGGCCTGCGCCTGACCGGCCGCCGTGTCCTCGTGCTCGGCGGCGGCACGGTCGCCCAGCGGCGGCTGCCCGCCCTGCTCGCCGCCGGCGCCGACGTCCGGCTGGTCGCCCCGGCGGTCACCCCCTCCGTCCAGGCCATGGCCGACGCGGGCGAACTGCGCTGGGAGCGCCGGGGTTACCGCCCCGGCGACATCGAGGGCGCCTGGTACGTCCTGATCGCCACCGACGATCCGGCCGTCAACGCCGCCGCCTCCGCCGAGGCCGAGGAGCGTCGGGTGTGGTGCGTCCGCAGCGACGACGCCGAGGCGGCGACCGCCTGGACCCCGGCCACCGGCCGGAGCGACGGCGTCACGGTCGCCGTGCTCACCGGCCGCGACCCGCGCCGTTCCGCCGCCGTCCGGGACGCCGTCGTCGAGGGCCTGCGCGACGGTACCATCGGCGCGCCCCGGCACCGGGGCCGCGCCCCGGGCGTCGCCCTCGTCGGCGGCGGGCCCGGCGACCCCGACCTGATCACCGTGCGCGGCCGGCGGCTGCTCGCCCAGGCCGACGTGGTGATCGCCGACCGCCTCGGCCCGCGCGACCTCCTGGACGAACTGCCGCCGCACGTCGAGGTCATCGACGCCGCCAAGATCCCCTACGGCCGCGGCATGGCCCAGGAGGCGATCAACGAGGCGCTGATCGAGCACGCCAAGGCCGGCCGGTTCGTGGTGCGGCTCAAGGGCGGCGACCCGTTCGTCTTCGGCCGCGGCAAGGAGGAGGCCGAGGCGCTGGCCGAGGCGGGCATCCCCGTCACCGTGGTGCCCGGTGTCACCAGCGCGATCAGCGTCCCCGGCACCGCCGGCATCCCCGTCACCCACCGGGGGGTGGCACACGAGTTCACGGTGGTCAGCGGGCATGTGGCGCCCGACGACCCGCGCTCCCTGGTGGACTGGCCGGCGCTGGCCGCCCTGCGCGGCACGCTGGTGCTGCTCATGGCCGTGGAGCGCATGGCCGACATCGCCGCCACCCTCATCCTGCACGGCCGCCCGGCCGCGACCCCGGCCGCCGTCATCCAGGAGGGCACCACCGCCGCGCAGCGCCGCGTCGACGCGACCCTGGACACGGTCGCCGACCGCATCGCGGAGGAGGGGATCCGGCCCCCCGCCGTCATCGTTCTCGGGGACGTGGTGACGGCAGGGTGACCGACGTCGTTCCGCTCACCGATCCCGCCGATCCCCGGCTGGCCGACTACACCGCGCTGACCGATGTCGCGCTGCGGCGGCGGCGCGAGCCGGCCGAGGGCCTGTTCATGGCCGAGGGCGAGAAGGTCATCCGCCGCGCCCTGCACGCCGGTTACCCGATGCGGTCCATGCTGCTCACCCCGCGCTGGGCCGAGACGATGCGCGACGTCGTGGACAGCGCCACCGCGCCCGTCTACCTGGTCGACCCCGAGCTGGCCGAGCGACTCACCGGCTACCACGTGCACCGCGGCGCGCTGGCCTCCATGGGCCGCCTCCCGCTGCCCGAGCCGGGCGAACTGCTGGCGGGCGCCCGCCGGTTGGCCGTTCTGGAGGCGGTCAACGACCACACCAACGTGGGTGCCGTCTTCCGCTGCGCCGCTGCCCTCGGCATGGACGCGGTGCTGCTGTCCCCGGACTGCGCCGACCCGCTCTACCGCCGCTCGGTGAAGGTCTCCATGGGCGCGGTCTTCTCACTGCCCTACGCCCGCCTGACGCACTGGCCGCGCGGCCTGGCGGAGGTGCGCGAGGCGGGCTTCCGGCTGTTCGCGCTCACCCCCGACGCGGCCGCCCGCGACATCCGAGACGCGGTCCGGGAGAGCGCCGGGTCCCGCACGGCCCTGCTGCTGGGCGCGGAGGGCGACGGACTGACCCCGCGCGCCCTGGCCGCTGCCGACGACCGGGTGCGCATCCCGATGTCGCACGGGATCGACTCGCTGAACGTGGCCGCCGCCGCGGCCGTGGCGTTCTACGCGCTGACGACCTGACCCTCCCGGCGTCAGACCGGCCCCTGACAGCCTTGCGCGGCCGCGATGCCCAGCGCCACCAGCAGCGTCACCGTCACAAAGACGATCAGCCGCTGGCGCAGCAGCCGCCGGTCCGCCGCCCGGCGCGCCCCCGACCGCGGGCGCTGCTGCCGCGCGCCGCCGCGCGCCGGGCCCGCTCCCGCCGGCCGCCGGGGGCCCGGCGGCCGGGCCGGGGCGGCGGCCGGCCGGGACGCCGACGGGCCGAGGCCCCGCGCCTCCCGCGCGGCGATCTCCTTCAGCCGCAGCGAGAGCTGGAGCGTACTGGGCCGTTCCTGCGGCGACTTCGCCAGGCACGCGCGCAGCAGCGGCGCCAGCGCGGCGGGCACGCCGCGCAGTTGCGGCTCCTCGTGCACCACGCGGTACAGCATCACCTCGGAACTGCCCTGCCCGAACGGCGAGTCGCCCAGCGTCGCGTACGCCAGCGTGGCGCCGAGCGAGAAGACGTCCGAGGCGGGCGTGACGGGCTGCCCGCGCACCTGCTCGGGCGCCAGGAACCCGGGCGAGCCCACCGCCGTCCCCACGTGCGTCAGCGTGCTGGCCCCGGTCGACCAGGCGATGCCGAAGTCGATGATGCGCGGGCCCTTGGGCGAGAGCAGGATGTTGGACGGCTTCAGGTCGCGGTGCACCACCCCGGCCTCGTGCACGGCGACCAGGCCCTCGGCGAGCGCGGCGCCCACGGCGGCCGTCTCGGCGGCCGACAGCGGGCCGCTCTCCGCGACCTTGTCGTGCAGCGAGGGCCCCGGCACGTACTGAGTGGCGAACCACGGCCGGGTGGCGTCGAGATCGGCCGCGACCAGCCGGGCGGTGCAGCCGCCCCGGATCCGCCGCGCGGCGGAGACCTCCCGGGCGAACCGCGAGCGGAACTCCTGGTCCTCGGCGAGATCCGGCCTGATGACCTTGAGCGCGACCCGCTGCCCGCGCCGGTCGGAGCCCAGGTACACGACCCCCATCCCGCCGGCGCCCAGTCGTCGATGGAGCTTGAACGTCCCGACGACTCGCGGATCCTCGCGCCGGAGCCGCATCATCGCCATGTCTACCTCGCTGCCCGGTGCTTGTGATGGGCCACAGCTTACGGAAGGTGTGGCCCGAGCACCGATAAGGCCGCGCGCACACGCGTTTTCGAGGGAAACGATCTTTCCCTTGGGGGAAACCCCTGGCTTCCCTGCACGCGTATCCACCCTGGGGAGTAGCCGGGCGGCACCTCTCTCATCCTGCGGGAGGCCCCCAGGTCAGTACGCGGGACTGACGTCATGGGACACGGCGTGCACCTAGTGTTTACCTCAAGCGGCGGGCGCAGTACTCGTCCCCCGAGGTCACCCGCCCGCCGCCCCAACACGACGACAGGAGGGGAGAGATGGCACGCACAGCAGTGCGGTCCGGCAGCGACCGGGCCGACCGTCACCCACTGGTGGCGGCGGCCATGGTGCTGCCGCTGGCCATCGCCCTGGCCGTCGTCATCGGCGGCGTGGAAGCCGTCGTGACACAGGCGTCGTCCGTGGCCGGCATGCTGGGGCGCTGAGCGGCGCCCCAGGCCCGGGAGAGCGGCCCGGGTCGGGGACACCGGCCGACAACCCCGTGGGGACGGGGGTGAGGCGGACGGCCAATGGGCCCGGGCAGCTGGGGAGCTGCCCGGGCACCGCGCTGGAAGGGATGAACAAGGGCCGGAGAGCTGCTGCTCTCCGGCCCTCGTTCATGGTGCGCGATACTGGGATTGAACCAGTGACCTCTTCCGTGTCAGGGAAGCGCTCTCCCGCTGAGCTAATCGCGCGGGTCCCTGGCCGAAGCCGGGGCGGGTCCTGACGGACCCCGTGGACGATACTGGGATTGAACCAGTGACCTCTTCCGTGTCAGGGAAGCGCTCTCCCGCTGAGCTAATCGTCCGAGGTGGAGACGGGATTTGAACCCGTGTAGACGGCTTTGCAGGCCGTTGCCTCGCCTCTCGGCCACTCCACCGGATGGGGGCGGGCCCCCTTCGAGCGGACGACGAGACTCGAACTCGCGACCCCCACCTTGGCAAGGTGGTGCTCTACCAACTGAGCTACGTCCGCAATTGTTGTCTCCGTTGCCACTTCCGTGCCCCGGGGACGTCATGAACTCTAGCGGATCCGCGGACAAGCTCAAACTTCGTATCCCCGTGCTCCGCCGCCTAGAATCGCACACGTGCACGACATCGCTCCGTTTGCCCGCCTCGGCGGTTTTCTCGCCACCGGGCTGTGCGACGTCACCCGCGATCCGGAGGCCCTGGACTCCACCGGGTGGTGGGCGGTGGTGGCGGGTTACGAGGGGCCGCCGGTGTGCGCGCGCTTCGCCGATGTCCGGCCCGCGCCGCCGCCCGGGGCCGCCGCGGGGCGCTGGCGCGGGCCCACCCCCGAGGAGTGGACCAGTTCGCTGGACCGCGCCGGGTATCTCGCCGGGGTGCGGCGCATCCGGGAGCACATCGCGGCGGGCGAGGTCTACCAGGTCAACCTGTGCCGGGTGCTGACCGCCCCGCTGCCCGGGCCCGCCGACATCGAGGCGCTGAGCGCGGTGCTCGCCGCCGGCAACCCTGCGCCCTACGCCGGCGCCGTGCGGCTGCCCGCGCACGGCGTCGAGGTCGCCACCGCGTCCCCCGAGCTGTTCCTGCGGCGCCGGGGCCGCGCCGTCGCCTCCGGCCCGATCAAGGGCACCGCGCCCACGGCGGAGGCGATGCTGGCCAAGGACCGCGCCGAGAACGTCATGATCGTCGATCTCGTGCGCAACGACCTCGGCCGGGTCTGCGTCCCCGGCTCGGTCGCCGTCCCGGGACTGTGCGTCATCGAGTCCCACCCGGGCCTGGTCCACCTGGTCTCCACGGTCACCGGCGAGCTGGCGCCCGGCGCCGGCTGGCCCGAGCTGCTGGCCGGCACGTTCCCGCCCGGCTCGGTGACCGGCGCGCCGAAGTCGAGCGCGCTGCGCATCATCGACGCCCTGGAGCCGGCGCGGCGCGGCCCCTACTGCGGCGCCGTCGGCTGGGTCGACGCCGACCGCCGCCTCGGTGAACTGGCCGTCGCCATCCGCACGTTCTGGATCGACCGGACGGCCGGGCGGCCGGTGCTGCGCTTCGGCACCGGCGCCGGGATCACCTGGGACTCCGACCCGGCGGGCGAATGGGCCGAGACCGAGCTGAAGGCGGCCCGGCTCGTCGGGGTAGCGTCTACGGGAGGGCTGCCGAGCGGCACGGGAAGGAAGCGACATGGCGCTGATCTGGCTGGACGGTGAGCTGCGGGACGCCGACAGCGCGCGGGTCTCGGTCTTCGACCACGGACTGACCGTCGGCGACGGGGTGTTCGAGACACTGAAGACGAAGAACGGCCGCGCGTTCGCGATGAGCCGGCACCTGGACCGGCTCGCGGCCTCCGCCGCCGGGCTCGGCCTGCCCGAGCCGGACCGCGACGAGGTACGCCGCGCCTGCGCCGCCGTACTGGAGGCCGTGCCGCTGCCCCTGGGGCGGCTGCGCGTCACCTACACCGGCGGCCTCGCCCCGCTCGGCTCCGACCGCGGCGACGCCCGGCCCACCCTCGTCGTCGCGCACGCGGAGACCACCCGCCGCCCGGACACCACCGCCGTCATCACCGTGCCCTGGACCCGCAACGAACGCGGCGCGCTGGCCGGGCTGAAGACGACGTCCTACGCGGAGAACGTGATCGCGCTCGCCCGGGCCCGCCAGCAGGCCGCCTCCGAGGCCCTGTTCGCGAACACCGCGGGCGCGCTCTGCGAGGGGACCGGCACCAACGTGTTCGTCGTCATCGACGGCGAGCTGCACACCCCGCCGCTGTCCGCCGGCTGCCTGGCCGGCATCACCCGCGCCCTGGTCATCGAATGGACCGGGGCCCGGGAGACCGAGCTGCCGATGGACTGCCTGCGCACGGCGGACGAGGTCTTCCTCACCTCCAGCACCCGCGACGTGCAGGCCGTCCGCCGGGTCGACGACCGCGAACTCCCGGGCGCCCCCGGGCCGGTGACGAACAAGGCGCTGCGCGTCTTCCGCGAGCGCGCCGCCGCGGACATCGACCCCTGAGACCGACCGCGGCCGACGGGCGGGACCGGGCCCCGGCGTGGGTAGAGAGTGGGCGATGACCACCACACTGCGCCCGAGCGGGCCCGAGGAGACAGCGGCCGACGGCGGCCGGATCCGCGCCTTCGACGTCCGGGTCAACGGCCGCCGCGCCGGTGTCCTGCGGCTCGCCGTATCCGCGCCGCGGGCCGGCGGGCCGGAGGGCCGGATCACGCATCTGGAGATCGACGAGGCGGACCGCCGCCGCGGCCGGGCGACCGTCGCCGCGCTGGCCGCCGAGGAGCTGCTGCGCGCGGAGGGGTGCCGCGAGGTCACCGCGTCCGTGCCCGCCACGGCCGGCGGCGCGCTCGCCCTGGCGGCCTCGCTCGGCTACACCGAACGCGGCCGGATCCTGGCCAAGCGGCTGCCGGACCGGCCGCCGCCGCTGGCCCCCGGCCACGTCGTCCGCGCCGTGACCGACGCCGAGTACCCGGCGTGGCTGGCGGCCGAACGGGCCCGCTCCACGCGCGTCCTCATCGATCTCGGGCTGCCGCCGGAGGCCGCCGCCGAACGGGCCGAGGCGTCCTGCGCGCGGCTGCTGCCCCGGGGACCCGCCACCGAGGGCGCCGCGCTGCGCGTCCTCGCCCACGACGGGGTGGACGTCGGTACCCTCTGGCTCTCCACTGCCCGGGACGCGATACCCGACCCGGCGGACGCGTACGTCTTCTCGGCGTTCGTCTACGAGGGGCACCGGGGGCGCGGGCACGGCCGCGCCCTGATGCGGGAGGCCGAGCGCCTGACCCGGGCCGCCGGGGGCGAGCTGCTGAAGCTCAACGTCTTCACGGACAACACCCCGGCGCTGCGCCTCTACGCGTCACTCGGCTACGCGGTGGGCACGCAGCATCTTTACAAGTCGCTCGGCTGAGCGAGCACGGACTCGGCGATCTCGGCGACGCGCTCCCGCAGTCCCTCCTGGCTCTTCCCGCCGTCGAGTCGTGTCCCGCCGATCACATAGGTCGGCGTGCCGGTGACGCCCAGCGCCTGCCCCTCCGCGTGGTCGGCGTCCACCATCAGCATGTGCCGCCCGTCGATCAGCGCGGTGTCCACCTCGTCGGCGTCCAGGCCCAGCTCCCGGGCGACGTCGAGCAGCACCGGGGTGCCCCGTTCGCCCAGTTCGGCGGTGCGGGCCAGCAGCGCGGTCCAGTACGCGTCGCCCCGGCCCTGGGCATACGCCTCCTCGGCGGCCTGGGCGGCGGCCAGCGCGTGCGCGTGGCCGGCGAGCGGGAAGTGGCGGCGCCGGATCTCCAGCGCCGGGCCGAAGCGTTCCGCCAGGGCCCGCAGGTCGGTCTCGGCCCGGTGGCAGTCGGGGCACTGGAGGTCGCACCACACGTCCAGCACGGCACGGCGGCCGGTCGTCTCGTTCATGCCGACAGTCTTCCACCCGGGGGGACTCCGGGACGCACCCCGAAAAGTCCCTGATCCCCGCTCCTGGCCATGGCCCCGCGGGCCGGGAAGCGGCAGGATGGAAAGATGTTGATTGGCACCGCCTGTACCCTTCTATCCGCCGCGGGCCTGGGCGTGGCCTTCTGGGTGGCGCGCCGTCGCCGGTACGCGCTGGCCCTGCGCGTCGCCGCCGTGGCGCTGCTCCCCGTCGGCCTGGCCATGACGGGCGTGGTGCGTTTCGTTGTCAATATGACCTTCAACCCGGTGGCCTGGGCGGGCTTCGGCGTGCTGGCGTGCGCCGTGCTGCTCTTCCTCTCGGGCCGGCTCGCCGAGGGCCGTGGCCGCGGCGCCCCGGCCGCGCGGGCGGGGGAGACCGGGACGGCCCGTTCGCTGCCGCGCCCGAGCCGCGGGGGCGGCGCGGCGGACGACTTCTCGGACATCGAGGCCATCCTCAAGAAGCACGGCATCTGACCCGGCGGGGTGTCGCTGAAGCGGCTCGACATTCAGTGCATCGCCGGGCAAAAAAGACGTGTTGATCGCGGAGCGCCGTGCCGCTGCGCCATGATCGCCGCGACATGGCGCACATCATCAGGGAGCAGGCTCCCGACATCACCAGCGATATCACCGGCGACACCACCAGCCGGCCGCGGCCGGCCCGCCCGCGGGAACACCCGACCGCCGGACCGGAGGGCCGCGGCTGTCTGTTCGCCCTGTCCCAGCCGCCGCTGATGCTCTTCCTGACGGTCATCGGCGCGCTGCTGCTCATCGCGGGGGTGCATGATCGCTTCCTGTTGTGACCTCGGGCCCTCGCGACGGGCCGCGGCCGCGCTCAGGACTGCCGCTGCCGGGCCCGATAGGCGGCGACGTGCAGCCGGTTGCCGCAGGTGCGGTTGGAGCAGTATCGGCGGGAGCGGTTGCGGGAGAGGTCGACGAACGCGCGCCCGCAGCCGGGGGCGGCGCAGCGGCGCAGCCGCCTCCGTTCGCCGGCCACCACGATGAAGGCCAGGGCCATCCCGCAGTCCGCCGCCAGATGGTCGGCGACCGAGGCGCCCGGCGCGAAGTAGTGGACGTGCCAGTCGTGGCCGTCGTGGTCCGTGAGCTGCGGGGTGGTGCCGGCCGCCGCGACCAGCGCGTTGATCCGCTCGGCCGCCGCGCGGTCGGAGGGCGCGGCGAAGATGTCGGCGAAGCTCTCGCGCAGCTCGCGCACGGCCTTCAGGTCGCGCTCGCCCAGCGCGTCGATCCGCACGTCGCTGATGTCGTGGGCGGCCACGTACGCGCGCAGCCCGGCCACATCGGCGAGGGCGTCGGGAGAGCCGCCTGCGGCGGTGTTCAGCAGGCCGACGACGTGGTCGAGCGCGCACCGCGTGTCGTGGTTGATCAGCACCGGGGGCTCCGCGGGTCCGCGACGGTCAGGATGACGCGACTCTAACCGCTGCCGCACACGGCGGCGCCGCCGCGGGGGGAACCGCGGCGGCGCCGTCTCGTGTGGTCATCGCCGGTCCCGCGCCGTCGCCCCGAGTTCAGACGGCGCGAAGAACCGGCGGGTCTCTAACTCTCCGCCAGAATGTGCGAGAGTTCCGTATCGAGGTCGAAGTGCCGGTGTTCCGTGCCCGGTGGCACGGCGGCGTCGGTGCGCTTCAGGAACGATTCCAGGGCCCGGGCCGGGGCCTCCAGCAGGGCCTCGCCCTCGGGCGAACTGAGGGCGATACAGACAACTCCCTGACCGTGGCTCCGGGAGGGCCACACCCGGACATCGCCGGTGCCCGTTGGTCGGTGCAGTCCTTCGGCGAGGAGGTCGCGGGCGAAAACCCATTCGACGGTTTCTTCGGCTCCGGTGTGAAATGTGGCGTGTACGGCGTAGGGGTCCGCCGTGTCATACCGCAGCCCCGCGGGTACAGGTAGTGAGGACTCGCTCGATACGACGAGGCGCAGGTGCAGCTCGCAGCTGACCGTGGTGTTCATAAGCGCCAGGGCCTTTCGCTCAGTGTGCGCTCGGGGATTCGCACGTCGGCGAAATCGAGATGCCACGTACTCGCCGGTTGTAAACCCCTCTGCCCTAATTGTGGCCTTTAACATCATTCCAATGGGCGAGTGCTGATATGCGCCATAGCAGAGGAACGGGATGAAGGACAGCCGGGCGAGCCGATTCCGATTTCACGGCGACTGGGAAGTAGCTGCCCCGCCGCCCGCCGTCTATGCCGTCCTGAACCGCCCCGAGGACTATCCGCGGTGGTGGCCCCAGGTTCGCGAGGTGGTCCGCACCGGACCCGACACCGGGCACTGCCGCTTCCGCTCCTTCCTGCCCTTCGACCTCCACGTCACGGTGCGCGCCACCCGGCGCGAGCCGGCGGCCGGCGTGCTGGAGATCGCGCTCTCCGGCGATCTCGACGGCTGGCTGCGCTGGACGCTGATCCCGCTGGAGGGCGGTACGCGGGTGCGCCACGAGCAGGACACCGCGCTCCGCAAGCCGCTGCTGCGCCGGCTCGCGCCCGTCGCGCGGCCCGCGTTCGCCGCCAACCACGCGGTGATGATGCGCGCCGGACACCGAGGTCTGCGCGCGTGGTTGGGAGTTCATTTGGATGACGGGTGACCCGCACTGTATGGTTCTACCCGTGCCGCAGGGCACACACCCCGGGTGATTAGCTCAGCGGGAGAGCGCTTCGTTCACACCGAAGAGGTCACTGGTTCGATCCCAGTATCACCCACCGGGTCGAGGGTGAAGTGTGTCCGCAGGAAGCGCGGACCACTTCGCCCTCGTTGTTTTTGCTCGGCTTCGCCTCGCGTGGCGGGGGCTTCGCCACCCGCGCCCCCGGGGTGGGGTGTGTCCGCAGGAAGTGTGGACCACTTCGCCCTCGTTGTTTTTGCTCGGCTTCGCCTCGCGTGGCGGGGGCTTCGCCACCCGCGCCCCCGGGGTCGCCGTCGGGGTGGGCGGGGCGGCCGCTTACCGCTTCGCGGTCAACGCCGGGCGCTCGGTACGATGCGGACTGCGCAGCGCTGGCTGCCTTCGCCCATCGACGAGTCAGGAGAGACCGGTGTCAGACGTCCGTGTGACCCTCAAACGCGATTCCGAGCGGGAAGAACGCGTGGTGGTCACGGGCACTACGGCCGCCGCGCTCTTCGAGGGCGAGCGCTCCGTCGTCGCGGCCCGCGTCGGCGGGCAGTTGAAGGACCTCGCGTACGAGCCGGCCAACGGCGACGTGATCGAGCCGGTCGACATCACCTCGCCCGACGGCCTGGACATCCTGCGCCACTCCACCGCGCACGTCATGGCGCAGGCCGTGCAGGAGCTGTTCCCCGAGGCGAGGCTGGGCATCGGCCCGCCCGTCCGGGACGGCTTCTACTACGACTTCGACGTCGCCCGGCCCTTCCACCCCGAGGACCTCGGGCGCATCGAGAAGCGCATGCAGCAGATCCAGAAGCAGGGCCAGCGCTTCGCCCGCCGGGTGGTGAGCGAGGAGGAGGCGCGCCAGGAGCTGGCCGACGAGCCCTACAAGCTGGAGCTGATCGGGCTCAAGGGCGCCGCCGCCGAGTCCGCCGAGGGGGCCGGTGCCGAGGTCGGCGCCGGCGAGCTCACCATCTACGACAACATCGACGCCAGGACCGGCGAGCTGTGCTGGAAGGACCTGTGCCGCGGCCCGCACCTGCCCAGCACCCGGCTCATCCCCGCGTTCAAGCTGATGCGCACCGCCGCCGCCTACTGGCGGGGCAGCGAGCGCAACCCGCAGCTCCAGCGCATCTACGGCACCGCCTGGCCCACCAAGGACCAGCTCAAGGCGCACCTGGAGTTCCTGGCCGAGGCCGAGCGGCGCGACCACCGCAAGCTGGGCGCCGAGCTGGACCTGTTCTCCATCCCGGAGGAGCTGGGCTCGGGCCTGGCCGTCTTCCACCCGCGCGGTGGCGTCATCCGACGGGTCATGGAGGACTACTCGCGCCGCCGGCACGAGGAGTCGGGGTACGAATTCGTCAACACCCCGCACATCACCAAGGCGAACCTTTTCGAGACCTCGGGCCATCTCCCGCACTACGCCGAGTCGATGTTCCCCCCCATGGAATTCGAGGGGCAGGACTATTACCTCAAGGCGATGAACTGTCCCATGCACAACCTGATTTTCCGGGCGCGTGGGCGGTCCTACCGGGAATTGCCGCTGCGGATGTTCGAGTTCGGCACGGTCTACCGGTACGAGAAGTCCGGCGTGGTGCACGGCCTCACCCGTACTCGTGGGTTCACCGTGGACGACTCGCACATCTACTGCACCAGGGAGCAGATGGCGGGCGAGCTCGACAGCTTGCTCACCTTCGTGCTCAATCTGCTGCGCGACTACGGGCTCAGCGAGTTCTACCTGGAGCTGTCCACCCGTGGCGAATCCGAGAAGTTCATCGGCGAGCCCGAGGAGTGGGCGGAGGCCACCGAGACGCTGCGCCAGGCCGCCGACAAGCAGGGCCTGGAGCTCGTCATGGACCCGGGCGGCGCGGCGTACTACGGCCCGAAGATCTCCGTCCAGGCGCGGGACGCCATCGGCCGCACCTGGCAAATGTCCACCATCCAGGTCGACTTCCAGCAGCCGAAGCGATTCGAGCTGGAATACACCGCGGCGGACGGCTCCCGGCAGCGGCCGGTGATGATCCACCGCGCGCTGTTCGGCTCCATCGAGCGGTTCTTCGCGGTGCTGCTGGAGCACTACGCGGGCGGCTTCCCGCCGTGGCTGGCGCCCGTGCAGGCCATCGGCATCCCCATCGGCGACTCCCACGTGCCGTATCTGGAGGAGTTCGCCGCCGAGGCGAAGGCCGCCGGGCTGCGGATGGAGGTGGACTCGTCCGCCGACCGCATGCAGAAGAAGATTCGCAACGCGCAGAAGCAGAAGGTCCCGTTCATGGTCATCGCCGGTGACGACGATGTCGCGAACGGCGCGGTGAGCTTCCGCTACCGCGACGGCTCCCAGAAGAACGGCATTCCGCGCCCCGAGGCGCTGCGCGAGATCGCCGACGCCGTCGCGAACCGCGTGCAGGTCTGACGGCCGCCGGACCCCGGGGCGACCGGCCCCGGGGCCCGCGACCAGCCGGTTACGCCATATGCTGGCAGGCATGAGCAGCGAGCCGGAGCAGCAGATCGGGGTGGGGACGCCGGACGCGTTCCAGCGCTTGTGGACGCCCCATCGGATGGCGTACATCCAGGGCGAGGGCAAGCCCACCGGCCCGGGCGCCGGTGACGGCTGCCCGTTCTGCGCGATCCCCGGCAAGAGCGACGAGGACGGGCTCATCATCACCCGGGGCCAGACCGTCTACGCGGTGCTCAACCTGTACCCGTACAACGGCGGCCACCTGCTGGTCGTGCCCTACCGGCACGTCGCCGACTACACCGACCTCACCGAGGCGGAGACCGCCGAGCTCGCCGAGCTGACCAAGCAGGCGATGACGGCGATCCGGCTGGCCTCCGGCGCGCACGGCTTCAACATCGGCATGAACCAGGGCTCCGCCGCCGGCGCCGGCATCGCGCCCCACCTGCACCAGCACGTGGTGCCCCGGTGGGGCGGCGACGCCAACTTCATGCCCGTCGTGGGGCACACGAAGGTCCTTCCGCAACTGCTGGCCGACACCCGGCGGATGCTCGCCGACGCCTGGCCCGCGTGAGCCGCGGCCTCACATGTTGTACTCGTCGGCCTTCTTCGGCTCGGCCGTCTGCACCTGACCGCTGAGCGCCTGCGACCGGCTCTCGAACGGCGTGATGTCCACGCCGTTCTCCTCCAGCACCCGCAGCGCCGCCGCGTGCGCCACGCGCAGCACGGGCGTCGCCGTGCGCAGCGCGTCGTCGACCATGAACCGGTGCTCCCACGGCGTCGTCGCCCAGGTGTGCCGCAGGCCGAACGGCTCCGGCAGGCTGAGTGTGCCGCCCAGCTTGTCCAGCCGGGCGGGGAACCAGGTCAGCGGGGCGCGCGCGGCCAGCCGCACCACTTCCTTCGCGTCCACCAGCGGCAGCGGCTGCTTGTCCATCTTCCAGGGCTTGAGGGCGTTGCGTACGTCCTTGGTCTTGCCCTCGGGCTTCTTGCGGAAGAAGCCGTGAATGGGGCCGAGCGCGTGCGCCGTCACCTCTATCCGCAGCGTGTGGTGCAGCACGGTCACCGAGATCATCATGGTGACCACCAACTCGCCGTCCCACAGGACGAACTGGACGCCGAGGTAGTGCCGGTCGCCGCTGTCGTACTGCTGCTCGTTGCAGATGCGCTGCACCTCGATGTTGCTGAAGCTGTACGCGTCCGCGTTGGGGCCCTCCGGCCGCGACACCTCCTTGGCGCCGCCGACGTGCCGCACCACCCAGTGCGTTATCGAGGGGGCCGGGAAGCCGCCGGTGTGCAGCGGGCCGCGCTCCAGCATCCGAAGCTGGTCGTGGATGGCGCGGGCGACGTCCCAGCTCCGGAACGGGTCGATGTCGCGGCCCGGGTCCCGGGGGCGCAGCTCCTCCGCGAGCTGCCAACTCGCCCAGCGCACGCCCATGCCGAGTATGCCCTGGTTGCCGGCGTAGTAGGTGAGGTTGCTGCTCTGCTCGGCGGCCAGCTTGGCCAGGCCGACGCGCAGCCGCTCCGCCTCCTTGTCGTTCGGGTTCTGTGGCACGGCCTCCGGTATCCGGGCGCCCGTGCCACCGCCGCCGAGCAGATCCGACCAGTGCGCGTGGAGGTTCCGCGCGGTGCGCTCGGCGACCTGGCGGGCCAGGAACCAGCCGGCGATGGGCGCGGGCAGCACGGCCCACAGGTAGATCCGCAGCACGCCGTCGACCGGCAGGCGGATCACGAGGAACACGATCAGCGCGGCGACCAGGGCCAGCAGCGCCTGGCCGAGGACGCCCGCGCGCCGGTCCTGTGCGCCGGCGAGCGTGCGGCGCAACTGGAAGAGGCCGAGCCATATCAGCACGCCCGGCAGGAAGAGCAGTCCGCAGACGACCATGATGATCGTCAGCCGGCGGTCGCGCTGCCTGCGGATGCGCTTGGCCGCCAGGCAGTGCTCCACCACCGTCTGCGGCTCCGCGCCGAAGGACTGGATCAGCGGCTTGCGCCCGTCGCCGAGCATGCGGGTCTCGATGGCGCGGGTGAACGCCTCCCCGAGGTTCGGCTCCAGCAGCGAGAACTTCCCGGACTTCACCTCGGCCGCGTCGTTCGGCTCGCGTATCGCGTCGGGCGCCACGCCCTCGCGGTAGGCGACCGAGGCGATGGCGTGGCTCACCCCGGTCCGTCCGCTGTCCGCTCCGGACAGCGGCACCTGCGCTCCGGGGGCGAAGTCGAACTCCACCCCGGCCGCCCTCCTGAGGTCGTCCAGCGCCGCCATCGAATACCCCCACCTCTCTGAGCCGCGGAGCCGAGAGCCACCGCGGCCCGGCCCGAACACCAGCCGCCGACAGGCCCGTTCCCCTCCGGAAGGCCCGGCACACCTGCCCGGGGCCAGCCTAATGGCGCACGGGCCCCCGGTCCGCCCCACGGCCGGAAACCACCCTTGGGCCCGGGCCCGGCGTCGGCGCCCGGTGACCGTGGCTACGATGGGGCCTCACGGTGGCCGCCCGACGCGCGGCCCCCCGCGACCCCTGGGAAGGACATGCTCAACAAGTACGCGCGTGCTTTCTTCACGCGTGTCCTCACGCCGTTCGCCGCCATGCTGCTGAGAATGCGGGTGACGCCGGACGCCGTGACACTCATCGGCACGGCCGGGGTGATGGCGGGGGCGCTGGCGTTCTACCCCCGCGGCGAGTTCTTCTGGGGCACCGTCGTCATCACCCTCTTCGTGTTCTCCGACCTGGTCGACGGCAACATGGCCCGGCAGCTCGGCACTTCGAGCCGCTGGGGCGCGTTCCTCGACTCCACCCTCGACCGGCTGGCCGACGCGGCGATCTTCTCCGGCATCGCCCTGTGGTACGCGGGCGACGGCGACAACCTGGCGCTGTGCTCGGTCACGCTGTTCTGCCTGGCGAGCGGGCAGGTCGTCTCGTACACCAAGGCCCGCGGCGAGAGCATCGGGCTGCCGGTGAAGGTCAACGGCCTGGTGGAACGCGCCGAGCGCCTGGTCATCACCCTGGTCTGCGCGGGATTCGCGGGCTGGGAGCGGACCTTCGACGTGCCGCACATCGACATCCTGCTGCCCACCGCCCTGTGGGTGGTCGCCGCCGGGAGCCTGGTCACCCTCGTCCAGCGCGTGGTCACCGTGCGCCGCGAGTCCGCCGAGGCCGACGCCGCCGCCCAGCGCGAGCAGGAGCAGGAGCAGGGGAGCGGGCCGGCGGCATGAAGGAGCGGTTCGCCGACGCGCTGTACGGCCTGGGGTGGTCCACGGTCAAGAAGCTGCCCGAGCCCGCGGCCCGCGCCCTGGGCCGCCGCGTGGCGGACGTCGCCTGGCGGCGGCGCGGCCAGGGCGTGCGGCGCCTGGAGGCGAATCTCGCCCGGGTGGTGCCCGACGCCGGTCCCGAGCGGCTGCGGGAGCTGTCCCGCGCCGGCATGCGCACCTATATGCGGTACTGGATGGAGACCTTCCGGCTGCCGACCTGGAGCCGGGAACGCATCGCGCGGTCCTTCGAGGGCGAGGACATCCACCGCCTCACCGACGCCATCGCCGACGACCGCGGTGTGATCCTCGCGCTGCCGCACATGGGCAACTGGGACCTGGCCGGCGCCTGGCTGGTTACCGCGCTCGACACCCCGTTCGCCACGGTCGTGGAGCGGCTGCGGCCCGAGACCCTCTTCGACCGGTTCGTGGCCTATCGCGAGTCGCTGGGCATGGAGGTGCTGCCGCACACCGGCGGCTCGCTGGGCAAGCTGGCCCGGCGGTTGCGCGAGGGCGGGCTGGTGTGCCTGGTCGCCGACCGCGACCTGTCGGCCTCGGGGGTCGAGGTCACGTTCTTCGGGGAGACCGCGCGCATGCCCGCCGGACCTGCCATGCTGGCCCAGCAGACGGGCGCGCTGCTGCTGCCCGTCAGCCTGTGGTTCGACGACACTCCGGTCATGAAGGGCCGCGTTTTCCCGCCCGTCCCGGTGCCCGAGTCCGGCACGCGCGCCGAGCGGACCGCGGTCATGACCCAGGCCCTGGCCGACGCGTTCGCCGAGGGGATCGCCGCGCACCCGCAGGACTGGCACATGCTGCAACGGCTGTGGCTCAGCGACATCGCGCCGCGCCCGGGAGTCCGGGAAGGAAGGTAGGGCGGCCATGAGGATCGGCATCGTGTGCCCGTACTCCTGGGACGTGCCCGGCGGCGTGCAGTTCCACGTGCGGGACCTGGCCGAGGACCTGATCCGGCGCGGGCACGACGTCTCCGTCCTGGCCCCGGCCGACGAGGACACCCCGCTGCCGCCCTATGTGGTCTCCGCCGGGCGCGCGGTGTCCGTGCCGTACAACGGCTCGGTCGCCCGGGTCAACCTCGGCGTGATGTCCGTCGCCCGGGTCAGACGCTGGGTGCACGACGGCGACTTCGAGGTGCTGCACATCCACGAGCCGGTCGTCCCCTCCCTCGGGCTGCTGACCTGCTGGGCCGCCCGCGGGCCGATCGTCGCCACGTTCCACACCTCCAATCCGCGGTCCCGGGCCATGGTCGCCGCCTATCCGATCCTCCAGCCCGCGCTGGAGAAGATCAGCGCCCGGATCGCGGTCAGCGAGTACGCCCGCCGCACCCTGGTCGAGCACCTGGGCGGCGACGCGGTGGTCATCCCCAACGGCGTGGACGTGGGCTTCTTCGCCGGCGCCGCGCCCAAGGCCGAGTGGCAGGGCCAGACCATCGGCTTCATCGGCCGCATCGACGAACCCCGCAAGGGACTTCCCGTGCTGATGCGCGCGCTGCCCCACATCCTCGACGCCCGGCCCGGGGCCCGGCTGCTGGTGGCCGGGCGGGGCGACGAGAAGGAGGCGGTCGCCGGGCTGCCGGCGCGGGTGCGCGAGCGCGTGGAGTTCCTCGGCATGGTCAGCGACGAGGACAAGGCGCGGCTGCTGCGGAGCGTAGACGTGTACGTGGCGCCCAACACCGGCGGCGAGAGCTTCGGCATCATCCTGGTCGAGGCACTGTCCGCGGGCGCGCCCGTGCTGGCCAGCGACCTCGACGCGTTCGCGCAGGTGCTCGACGGGGGAGCGGCCGGCGAGCTGTTCCCCAACGAGGACGCCGCCGCGCTGGCCGCCGCCGCGGTGCGGCTGCTGGGCGACGCCGAGCGCCGGGAGGAGCTGCGCGAGCGCGGCAGCCGGCATGTGCGCCGCTTCGACTGGTCCACCGTGGGCGCCGACATCCTCGCCGTGTACGAGACGGTGGCGGCCGGCGCCGGGGCCGTGGCGCCGGACGACCGCGCCGGGCTGCTGGGGCGGCTCGGCTTCGCGCGCGACTGACGCGCGGCCCGGCCGCTAGGGTTTCGGACCGTGACCACACTCATCTGGATCGCCGCCGGCCTGCTGCTCGTCGGCATCTACCTGAGCTGGACCGCCGGGCGGCTGGACCGGCTGCACGCGCGCATCGACGCCGCCCGCGCCGCGCTCGACGCCCAACTGCTGCGCCGCGCCTCGATCGCCCAGGAGCTGGCCACCGCGGGGGTGTTCGACCCGGCCGCGTCGATGGTGCTCTACCAGGCGGCGCACGCCGCGCGGCTCGCGGAGGACGAGCAGCGCGAGGTGGCCGAGAGCGAGCTCAGCCAGGCGCTGCGGGTGGTGTTCGCCGAGAGCGCGCAGGTCCGCGCGGTGCGCGACGCCCCCGGCGGCCAGGACAGCGCGGCCGAACTCGTCGCGGCGGTCCGTCGGGTGCCGATGGCGCGGCGCTTCCACAACGACGCGGTGCGCGCCGCCCGCGCGGTGCGGCGCCATCGCACGGTGCGCTGGTTCCGGCTGGCCGGGCACGCGCCGTTCCCGCTCGCCTTCGAGATGGACGACGAGCCCCCGGCCGCCCTGGTCGACTTCGCCGCGGGGGCCGAAGGTCCGGGCCACTGAGCGCCGATTGGCCCTTTCCGGAGAGGGCCACCATGCGGTCTCATCGATCACGTGGCCACTCCGGGTGCGCCCGGTCTCCGCGATCCGTTCCCGGGCGGGCCTACGATGGTCGTGTCGCACAATTATTCGTCGAGTGAGGTCAGATCCGTGTCCAGCACGTCTTCCAACGCCCCCCAGACCCCCGAAACCGGCACCGCGCGCGTCAAGCGCGGCATGGCCGAGCAGCTCAAGGGCGGCGTGATCATGGATGTCGTCACGCCCGAGCAGGCGAAGATCGCCGAGGACGCCGGGGCCGTGGCCGTCATGGCGCTGGAGCGCGTGCCGGCGGACATCCGCAAGGACGGCGGCGTGGCCCGCATGTCCGACCCGGACATGATCGACGGCATCATCGAGGCCGTCTCCATCCCGGTGATGGCCAAGTCCCGGATCGGCCACCTCGTCGAGGCCCAGGTCCTCCAGGCGCTCGGCGTGGACTACATCGACGAGTCCGAGGTCCTCACCCCGGCCGACGAGGTCAACCACACCGACAAGTGGGCCTTCACCACCCCCTTCGTCTGCGGCGCCACCAACCTGGGCGAGGCCCTGCGGCGGATCGCCGAGGGCGCGGCCATGATCCGTTCCAAGGGCGAGGCCGGCACCGGGAACGTCGTCGAGGCCGTGCGCCACATGCGCCAGATCAAGGGCGACATCGGCCGGCTGCGGAGCCTGGACAACAACGAGCTGTACGCCGCCGCCAAGGAGCTGCGCGCGCCCTACGAGCTGGTCCGGGAGGTCGCCGAGCTGGGCAAGCTCCCCGTCGTCCTCTTCTCCGCCGGCGGCGTCGCGACCCCGGCCGACGCCGCGCTGATGCGCCAGCTCGGTGCCGAGGGCGTCTTTGTCGGCTCCGGCATCTTCAAGTCCGGCGACCCGGCCAAGCGCGCCGCCGCCATCGTGAAGGCCACCACCTTCTACGACGACCCCAAGGTGATCGCCGACGTCTCGCGCGGCCTGGGCGAGGCCATGGTCGGCATCAACATCGACGTCCTGCCCGACGGCGAGCGCTACGCCGCGCGCGGCTGGTGAGCGGAGGACGGCGCACGTGACCTCTCCCGTCATCGGCGTGCTCGCCCTCCAGGGTGACGCCCGGGAACATCTCGCCGCGCTCGACGGGGCGGGCGCGCAGGCCCGCTCCGTGCGCCGCCCCGAGGAGCTGGCCGCCGTCGAGGGGCTGGTGATCCCCGGCGGCGAGTCCACCACGATCTCCAAGCTGGCGACCGCCTTCGGCCTGCTGGAGCCGCTGCGCGACCGCGTGCGGGCCGGCCTGCCGGTGTACGGGTCCTGCGCCGGCATGATCATGCTCGCCGACAAGATCCTCGACCCGCGCTCCGGCCAGGAGACCGTGGGCGGCATCGACATGATCGTGCGGCGTAACGCTTTCGGGCGGCAGAACGAGTCCTTCGAGGCGGCCGTCGAGGTGGCCGGGATTCCCGGCGGCCCCGTGGAGGGCGTGTTCATCCGCGCCCCCTGGGTGGAGTCCCTCGGCGCCCGGGCCGAGTCGATCGCCGAGCACGGCGGCCACACGGTCGCCGTACGGCAGGGCAACCTCCTGGCGACCGCGTTCCACCCGGAGCTGACCGGGGACCACCGGGTCCACGCCCTCTTCGCCGACATGGTGCGCGCGGCGCGGTAGGACGCTGCCGGTAGGATCACCACGTCGGTTGAAGTTCTGGTGACATCGAAGGAGCAGCGCTGTGTCCGGCCACTCCAAGTGGGCAACCACCAAGCACAAGAAGGCCGTGATCGATGCCAAGCGCGGCAAGCTGTTCGCCAAGCTGATCAAGAACATCGAGGTCGCGGCCCGGACGGGCGGCGGTGATCCGGACGGCAATCCCACGCTCTACGACGCCATCCAGAAGGCCAAGAAGAGCTCCGTCCCCAACACCAACATCGACCGCGCGGTGAAGCGCGGCGCGGGCCTCGAGGCGGGCGGCGCCGACTATCAGACGATCATGTACGAGGGGTACGGCCCGAACGGTGTCGCCGTGCTCATCGAGTGCCTGACCGACAACCGCAACCGGGCAGCCTCCGACGTGCGCGTCGCCATGACCCGCAACGGCGGCTCCATGGCCGACCCCGGGTCCGTCTCCTACCTCTTCAACCGCAAGGGCGTCGTCATTGTCCCCAAGGCCGGGTTGTCCGAGGACGACGTACTGGGCGCGGTGCTGGACGCCGGTGCCGAGGAGGTCAACGATCTCGGCGAGTCCTTCGAGGTGGTCAGCGAGGCCGGCGACCTGATCGCGGTGCGCACCGCCCTCCAGGAGGCGGGCATCGACTACGACTCGGCCGAGGCCGCGTTCATGCCGACCATGCAGGTCGAGCTGGACGAGGAGGGCGCCCGCAAGATCTTCCGGCTGATCGACGCGCTGGAGGACAGCGACGACGTGCAGAACGTCTTCGCGAACTTCGACGTGGCCGACGACATCATGGCCAAGGTCGGCGCCTAGCCCGCGGTCCCGGGGCGGTTCGCGCCCGTTGTCAGCGGTGGCCGGTAGCCTGCCGGAGCAGGTGGCCGGGACGGGGCGAACGAGGGAGAGCCGGTGCGTGTCATGGGCGTGGACCCGGGGCTCACCCGGTGCGGCGTCGGTGTCGTGGACGGGTCGGCGGGCCGCCGGCTGGGCATGGTGGCCGTCGGCGTCGTGCGCACGCCGGTAAACGCCGAGACGGCCCAGCGCCTGGTGCTCATCGAACGCGGGGTCGAGGAGTGGATCGACGCCCACCGCCCGGACGCGGTCGCGGTGGAGCGGGTCTTCAGCCAGCACAATGTCCGCACTGTCATGGGTACGGCCCAGGCCAGCGCCGTCGCCATGCTCTGCGCCGCGCGGCGCGGACTGCCCGTCGCCCTGCACACGCCGAGCGAGGTCAAGGCGGCCGTCACCGGCAGCGGCCGGGCCGACAAGGCCCAGGTCGGCGCCATGGTGACCCGGCTGCTGCGGCTGGCCGAGCCGCCCCGCCCCGCCGACGCCGCCGACGCGCTGGCGCTGGCCATCTGCCACATCTGGCGCGCCCCGGCCCAGGACCGGCTGCGGCGCGCCCGGGCCGCCGTACCCCGACCGAAGGGCACCCTCCCGTCATGATCGCGTTTGTCTCCGGACCGGTCGCCTCTCTCGCCCCCGACTCCGCGGTGGTGGAGGTCGGCGGCATCGGGATCGCCGTTCAGGCCACCCCCGGCACCCTCGCCGGGCTGCGCGTCGGGGACCACGCCCGGCTGGCCACCTCGCTCGTCGTCCGGGAGGACTCGCTCACCCTCTACGGGTTCGCCGACGAGGACGAGCGCCAGGTGTTCGAGCTGCTCCAGACCGCCAGCGGCGTGGGCCCCCGGCTCGCCCAGGCCATGCTGGCCGTGCACAGCCCCGAGGCGCTGCGGCTGGCCGTCGCCACCGACGACGAGAAGGCCCTCACGGCGGTCCCCGGCATCGGCAAGAAGGGCGCGCAGAAGCTGCTCCTGGAGCTCAAGGACCGGCTCGGCGCGCCGCTGGGCACCGCGCCCGCCGCCGCCCGACCCGCGGCCGTGCCGCCGCCCGGCTGGCGGGAGCAGGTGCACACCGCCCTGGTCGGGCTCGGCTACGCCCCCCGCGACGCCGACCAGGCCGTGGCCGCCGTCGCGCCGCAGGCGGAGGCCGCCGAGGCCGAGGGCACGGCGCCCGTGGTGTCCGCGCTGCTGCGCGCCGCCCTGCAAACCCTCAACCGCACCAGGTAGAAGGCGATTTCATGAGCTGGGACGAGCAGCCGGACGGCGCCGGGGAGCGCCTGGTCGGCGCCGCCGCGGACGGCGAGGATCTGGCCGTCGAGGCGGCGCTGCGCCCGAAGGACCTGGAGGAGTTCATCGGCCAGACCCGGGTGCGCGAGCAGCTCGACCTGGTGCTGCGTGCCGCGCGCGCCCGCGGCGCCACCGCCGACCACGTGCTGCTCTCCGGCGCCCCCGGGCTCGGCAAGACCACCCTGTCCATGATCATCGCGGCCGAGATGGGAGCCCCGATCCGGATCACCTCCGGCCCGGCCATCCAGCACGCCGGGGACCTCGCCGCGATCCTCTCCTCCCTCACCGAGGGCGAGGTGCTCTTCCTCGACGAGATCCACCGGATGTCCCGGCCCGCCGAGGAGATGCTGTACATGGCGATGGAGGACTTCCGGGTGGACGTCATTGTCGGCAAGGGGCCCGGCGCGACCGCGATCCCCCTGGAGCTGCCGCCGTTCACGCTGGTCGGCGCGACCACCCGGGCCGGGCTGCTGCCGCCCCCGCTGCGCGACCGCTTCGGCTTCACCGGCCACATGGAGTTCTACGCCCCCGACGAGCTGGAACGCGTCGTGCGCCGCTCCGCCCGGCTGCTGGACGTGGAAGTCACCGACGACGGCGCGGCCGAGATCGCCGGCCGGTCGCGGGGCACGCCCCGCATCGCCAACCGGCTGCTGCGCCGGGTCAGGGACTACGCCCAGGTGCGGGCCGACGGGGTCGTCACCCGGGAGGCGGCGCGGCGGGCGCTGGCGGTCTACGAGGTGGACGAGCGCGGCCTCGACCGGCTGGACCGCGCCGTGCTCAACGCGCTGCTGAGCCTTTTCGGCGGCGGGCCGGTCGGGCTGTCGACGCTGTCGGTCGCGGTGGGGGAGGAGCGCGAGACGGTGGAGGAGGTCGCCGAGCCGTTCCTCGTCCGCGAGGGCCTGCTGGCCCGCACCCCCCGCGGGCGGGTGGCCACCCCGGCCGCGTGGCGGCATCTCGGGATGGTGCCGCCGCAGCCGGCGGCCGGCGGTGGACAAGAAGGACTGTTCGGGACGTGAGGGCGGAGGCCGGCGCGGATTTCCCCCGGAAGGAACTCCGATAGCATCCTGGACGTTGTTCCCCAGGCGCGGCCTCGCTTAGACTCCGCCGATGCCGTCCCCACCCAGGGCGGCATGCCCACCCCCGAATATCAGGTCGCGTCAGCGGCCAGACAAAGGAAATTCCTCCACCGTGGACATCGCGTTTCTCTTCCCGTTCATTCTGCTCATCGGTGTCATGTTCCTCATGACGCGATCGGCCAAAAACAAGCAGCGTCAGGCCATGGAGATGCGGGACTCGATGGAGCCGGGCACCGGAGTGCGGACCATCGGCGGTATGTACGCCGAGGTCAAGGAGGTCCGCGAGGACACGGTGCTGCTGGAGATCACGCCGGGAGTGCACGCGGTCTACGCGAAGAACGCCATCGGAGCCGTGCTGGACGCCGAGGAGTACGAGCGGATCATCAGCGGGGAGGAGCCCTACGCGGACGACGAGACGGTTGTCCCCGATGACGCCTCCGCTCTGACCGAGGGCGAGGGCGGCCGGGTGGAACTGGGCAAGTCCGACTCCGAGGACGGCGAAGGGGCCGAGCCCCGCGACGCCCGGGACGACGAAGGCGAGAACGGCTCCAAGTCCTGAAGGCGGCGGCACCGGCCGTCCGTCAGTCATTCCGCTGAGCCGCGCGGTGGTCACCGGCCGCGGGTCGCTGGACAGAGAGAGACGAGAAGGTGGCGACACCGAAGAGGGACCTCAGGTCCTCACCCAAGAGGGATTCCCGGTCCCGGGGAGCGCAGGGAAAGCCCGGACGGGCTCTGCTGCTGATTCTGCTGATCATCGTGGCGCTGACCGGAGGAATGTTCCTCTCCGGCCATAACACGCCTCGCCTGGGCATCGACCTCGCCGGTGGCACGAGCATCACGCTCTCCGCCGTGGCGGAGGAGGGCAACGAGGACGCGATCAACTCGACGAACCTCAACACCGCGGTCAACATCATCGAGCGCCGGGTCAACGGACTCGGTGTCTCGGAGGCCGAGGTCCAGACCCAGGGCAGCCAGAACATCATCGTCAACATCCCCAAGGGCAGCGACGAGGAGCAGGCCCGAGAGCAGGTCGGTACCACGGCCGAGCTGGGCTTCCGGCCGGTCCTCTCGTCCGCGTCGGCGCTTCCGGCGACCGAGGAGCCGACGGACGAGCCCACCGACGGGTCGACCGAGGAGCCCACCGACGAGCCCTCGGACGAGGCCTCCGAGGAGCCCACGGACGAGGCGACCGACGGGTCGACGGACTCCGGCGACGGTGAGACGGAGAACCAGAGCCTGCCCGCCCCCGGCGCGGCGAACTCGGCCACCACCGCGGGCTACGCCTCCTACCGCACCGAGGAGACGGAGGCGCCCGACAGCGGCGAGGAGCCCACCGACGAGCCCAGCGGGGACGCCTCCGAGGAGCCGGCCGACGACGCCACGGAGGAGCCCACGGACGAGGCCACCGAGCAGACGCCCGAGGAGCAGGCCGCGGCCGAGGACGCCGCCGACCTCCAGGCGCGGCTCGACGCGCTCGACTGCACCACCGAGGAGGGCCGCCTGGCGGCGAGCCAGGCCGCGGCGCAGGCCAAGGACGACGAGCCGACGGTCGCCTGCGACTCCGACGGCGTCTACAAGTACGTCCTCGGCCCGGTGGCCGTTCCCGGTACCGACGTGAGCAGCGCGGACGCCGTCTTCGACAGCCAGCAGGGCCGCGGCTGGATCGTGCAGATGGAGTTCAACGGCTCCGGTGCCGACAAGTTCGCCGACATCACCGCCGAGCTGGCCACCCAGGTCGAGCCCCAGAACCGGTTCGCCATCGTGCTGGACGGCGAGATCGTCTCGGCCCCCACGGTCTCCGAGCGGCTGGGCGGCGGTAGCGCCGAGATCTCCGGCGGCTTCAACCAGGAGTCCGCGGAGGACCTGGCCAACATCCTCAAGTACGGCGCGCTGCCGCTGAGCTTCGAGGAGGCCAGCGTCTCCACCGTCTCCCCGACCCTGGGCGGCGAGCAGTTGCGGGCCGGTCTTATCGCCGGCGCCATCGGCCTCGCCCTGGTCGTGATCTATATGGTGCTGTACTACCGCGGCCTGTCGCTGATCGCCATCGCCAGCCTGCTGGTCTCCAGCGTGCTCACCTACACGATCATGTCGCTGCTCGGCCCGGCCATCGGCTTCGCGCTGAACCTCCCGGCCGTCTGCGGCGCGATCGTCGCCATCGGCATCACCGCCGACTCGTTCATTGTCTACTTCGAACGGATACGCGACGAGATCCGCGAGGGGCGCACTCTGCGCCCGGCCGTGGAGCGGGCCTGGCCGCGCGCCCGGCGCACCATCCTCGTCTCGGACTTCGTCTCGTTCCTCGCGGCGGCGGTGCTCTTCGTGGTGACCGTCGGCAAGGTGCAGGGCTTCGCTTTCACCCTCGGCCTCACCACGGCCCTGGACGTGGTCGTCGTCTTCCTGTTCACCAAGCCGCTGATGACCCTGCTGGCCCGCAGGAAGTTCTTCGCCGGCGGCCACCCCTGGTCGGGTCTCGACCCGAAGCGGCTGGGGGCCAGGCCACTGCTGCGCGGCCGGCGTCCCGCCCCCGTTCCCAGCGACCCGAAGGAGGCGTGAGATGTCACGGCTCGGCGATCTCGGTGCCCGGCTGTACCGCGGTGAGGTCGGCTTCGACTTCGTCTCCCGGCGGATGATCTGGTACTGCGTCTCGATCCTGATCACCATCGTCGCCTTCGCCGGCCTCGGCATCCGCGGCCTGCACATGGGCGTGGAGTTCGAGGGCGGGGCGGTCTTCACGACGCCGCCCACCGAGGTCTCAGTCGAGGAGGCCCGCGAGGTCGCCGAGGATGTCTCGGGCAGCCAGGCGCTGGTGCAGACGCTGGGCGACGACGGTGAGATGCGCATCCAGGTCAGCGGCCTGAGCACCGACCAGTCCAACGAGACCCGCGCCGCCCTGGCCGAGGAGCTGGGGATCCCCACCGACAGCCTCAACGCCGAGGTGATCGGCCCGAGCTGGGGTTCGCAGATCGCGAACCAGGCATGGCAGGGCCTGGGGATCTTCCTGGTCCTGGTGGTGATCTACCTCGCCATCGCCTTCGAGTGGCGCATGGCCCTGGCCGCCCTCATCGCCCTGATCCACGACCTGACGATCACGGTCGGTGTGTACGCCATCGTCGGCTTCGAGGTCACCCCCGGCACGGTCATCGGTCTGCTGACGATCCTCGGTTACTCGCTCTACGACACGGTCGTGGTGTTCGACGGCCTCAAGGAGACCACGAGGAACTTCACCAAGCAGACCCGCTACACGTACCGGGAGCTGGCCAACCGCAGCCTCAACGGCACGCTGGTGCGATCCATCAACACCTCGGTGGTCGCGCTGCTCCCCGTGGGCGCGCTGCTGTTCATCGGCGGCGGCCTGCTGGGCGGCGGCATGCTGAACGACATCGCGCTGTCGCTGTTCGTCGGCCTCACCGCCGGTGCCTACTCCTCGATCATGATCGCCACCCCGCTGGTCGCCGACTTCAAGTCCCGGGAGGCGGACATCCGCGCCCAGGACCGCAAGGTGCTGGCCAAGCGGGCCAAGCGCGAGGAGGAGCAGCGCGGCGAGGCGGGCGCCGACGAGGCCGGGGACACCGGCGCGGAGGCAGCCGGCAGCGAGCCGGCGGCCGAGCCTGCGGACGACTCCGGCGCCGCCCCGGTGGCCGCCGGGGCCGGTGGCACGCGCGGCCCGCGCCGCCAGCCGGTCTCCCGTGGCCGGGGCCGCGGCCGTCCCTCGGGGAAGCGGCGGTGACCGCGGTGTCATCGGTGCGGCCCGGGGCGGCCGAGGAGCTGGCCGGTCTGCTGCGCGGCCGGATCCGGGACGTGCCCGACTACCCCAAGCCCGGCATCCTGTTCAAGGACATCACGCCGCTGCTGGCCGACCCCGAGGCGTTCGGCGCGCTCACCGAGGCGCTGGCCGCGTTCTGCAAGGAGGCCGGCGCCACCAAGGTCGTCGGCCTGGAGGCGCGCGGCTTCATCCTGGCGGCGCCCGTCGCCGTGCGGGCCGGCATCGGCTTCGTCCCGGTCCGCAAGGCGGGCAAGCTCCCCGGGGCCACCCTGTCCCAGACGTACGACCTGGAGTACGGCAGCGCGGAGATCGAGATCCACGCCGAGGACCTGACGGCCGAGGACCGGGTCGTGGTGATCGACGACGTCCTGGCCACCGGCGGCACCGCGGAGGCCTCCCTGCGGCTCATCCGGCGCTCCGGCGCCCGGGTCGCGGGTCTGGCCGTGCTGATGGAGCTGGAATTTCTTCCGGGCCGCGATCGCGTGCTGCCCGAGCTGGCCGGTGCCCCCTACCAGGCATTGATCACCGTCTGAAAACGCCCGTACACGCGCCCCGGCGCCCGCGAGACTGCGGGAACGGGGCGCGTGCGCGGGCTTGCGCGCGTATGGCTCGCCCGGGCTCGTTACCATGGCAGTCCGATCGTTTCCCGGCCGGACTCCCCCCAGGCCGTCCGCGGCCCGGAGGACCCCTCCCTTTCCCGCCCGCCCATGACGGGAAAGAGCCGAGAAGGAGTGCCCTTGCCCGACGACGCCCAGCCGCTCACCTCCACCCAGCGGAAGAGCTCCAAGCCATCCACCGCCCTCGGCCGGCGGGACGGCTCGGACAGCCGTGCCCAGACGCCCTCCGGACCGGGCTCCCAGCCCGCCGTCTCCGGGGTGTCCGGCCGTTCCGGCTCTTCCAACCGGGTGCGCGCCCGGCTCGCCCGGCTCGGCGTCCAGCGGTCCAGCCCCTACAACCCGGTCCTGGAGCCGCTGCTGCGGGTCGTGCGGGCCAACGACCCCAAGGCCGACACCACGGCGCTGCGGCAGATCGAGCGCGCCTACCAGGTCGCCGAGCGCTGGCACCGCGGTCAGAAGCGCAAGAGCGGCGACCCGTACATCACGCACCCGCTGGCCGTCACCACGATCCTGGCCGAGCTCGGCATGGACGCGGCGACGCTGATGGCGGGGCTGCTGCACGACACGGTCGAGGACACCGAGTACGGCCTGGACAGCCTGCGCCGGGACTTCGGCGACCAGGTCGCCCTGCTGGTCGACGGCGTCACCAAGCTGGATAAGGTCAAGTTCGGCGAGGCGGCCCAGGCCGAGACCGTGCGCAAGATGGTGGTCGCCATGGCCAAGGACCCCCGGGTCCTGGTCATCAAGCTCGCCGACCGCCTGCACAACATGCGGACGATGCGGTTCCTCAAGCGGGAGAAGCAGGAGCAGAAGGCCCGCGAGACCCTGGAGATCTACGCCCCGCTGGCGCACCGCCTGGGGATGAACACGATCAAGTGGGAGCTGGAGGACCTGGCCTTCGCCATCCTCTACCCCAAGATGTACGACGAGATCGTGCGCCTGGTCGCCGAGCGCGCCCCCAAGCGCGACGAGTATCTGGCCACCGTCATCGACGAGGTGCAGGCGGACCTGCGCGGCGCGCGGATCAAGGCCGCGGTCACCGGCCGGCCGAAGCACTACTACAGCGTCTACCAGAAGATGATCGTGCGGGGCCGCGACTTCGCCGAGATCTACGACCTGGTGGGCATCCGCGTCCTGGTCGACACCGTCCGCGACTGCTATGCCGCGCTGGGCACCGTGCACGCCCGGTGGAACCCGGTGCCCGGGCGGTTCAAGGACTACATCGCGATGCCCAAGTTCAACATGTACCAGTCGCTGCACACGACGGTGATAGGGCCCGGCGGCAAGCCGGTCGAGCTCCAGATCCGCACGTTCGACATGCACCGGCGCGCGGAGTTCGGCATCGCCGCCCACTGGAAGTACAAGCAGCAGGCGGTGGCCGGCTCCTCCAAGGTGCGCTCGGACACCCCGAAGAAGGGCGAGCGCGGCCGGACCACCGTCGACGACATGGCGTGGCTGCGCCAGTTGCTGGACTGGCAGAAGGAGACCGAGGACCCGGGGGAGTTCCTGGAGTCGCTGCGCTTCGACCTGTCGCGCAACGAGGTCTTCGTCTTCACGCCCAAGGGCGACGTCATAGCGCTGCCCGCCGGCGCCACCCCGGTCGACTTCGCGTACACGGTGCACACCGAGGTCGGCCACCGCACCATAGGGGCCAAGGTCAACGGGCGCCTGGTGCCGCTGGAGTCCACGCTGGACAACGGCGACACCGTGGAGATCTTCACCTCCAAGGCGGAGGGCGCGGGCCCGTCCCGCGACTGGCTGGGCTTCGTCAAGTCGCCCCGCGCGCGCAACAAGATCCGCGGCTGGTTCTCCAAGGAGCGCCGCGACGAGGCGATCGAGCACGGCAAGGACGCCATCGCCCGCGCGGTCCGCAAGCAGAACCTGCCCATTCAGCATGTGCTGAGCGGGGATTCGCTGGTCACCCTCGCGCACGAGATGCGCTACCCGGACATCTCCTCGCTCTACGCGGCCATCGGCGAGGGCCATGTCTCGGCGCAGACCGTTGTGCAGAAGCTGGTCCAGGCCGTCGGCGGCGAGGAGGCCGCCAACGAGGACATCGCCGAGTCCGCGCCGCCGGTCCCGGCCCGCGGCAAGCGCCGCACCACCGCCGACCCCGGCGTGGTCGTCAAGGACGTCGAGGACGTCTGGGTCAAGGTCGCCCGCTGCTGCACGCCGGTGCCGGGAGACCCCATCATCGGCTTCGTCACCCGCGGCAACGGCGTCTCGGTGCACCGGGCCGACTGTCCGAATGTCGACTCCCTGGCCCGCGAGCCGGAGCGCATCCTGGACGTCGAGTGGGCACCGACCCAGTCGTCCGTCTTCCTGGTGGCCATCCAGGTGGAGGCCCTGGACCGGTCCCGGCTGCTGTCGGACGTCACCCGCGTGCTCTCCGACCAGCACGTGAACATCCTGTCCGCGGCCGTGCAGACCTCCCGGGACCGCGTCGCCACCTCCCGTTTCACGTTCGAGATGGGCGACCCCAAGCACCTGGGGCACGTGCTGAAGGCGGTGCGCGGCGTCGAGGGCGTCTACGACGTCTACCGGGTGACCTCGGCCCGCCGCCCCTGAGGCACCCGCCAGCAACGACGAACGAACGACGAACGGCGGGGCGGAACGCACCTTCCGGTGGTTCCGCCCCGCCGTTCCGCGTCGTGCCGGGTGCGGCCTAGCCCCGTACTTCGCGGGTCGCTGATTCAGGTCTGCAACCGGCGCGGTTGCATCACTTCTAGGCCGAGGAGGTCCAGCAGGTGGAGGTGGACTCCCCGGGCCATGAGGATGGTGGGCGGGTCGGTGGCGCTGCCGGTGCGCAGTTGCAGCCCGCCCAGGTGATACAGG